>CANQWW010000110.1 GCA_947627655.1 uncultured Acinetobacter sp.
TTGGAAAAATTTATGCTAGCTAAACGTATTATTCCTTGCCTCGACGTTGATAATGGTCGTGTGGTGAAGGGTGTTCAGTTCCTTGATATTCGTGATGCGGGCGACCCGGTAGAAGTGGCGCGTCGCTATAATGAACAAGGTGCCGATGAAATTACTTTCCTTGATATTACCGCTACACATCATGGACGTGACACGACTTATCGTACTGTAGAGCGTATGGCCGAATCTGTATTCGTACCGTTAACCGTCGGTGGTGGTGTCCGTAAAGTTGAAGATATCCGTCTGCTGCTCAATGCCGGCGCTGACAAGGTCAGTATTAACTCGGCTGCGATTTACAATCCTGAATTTGTCCAGGAAGCTTCTCAGCGCTTCGGTGCACAGTGCATCGTGGTGGCGATTGATGCCAAGAAAACTGGCGAGAATAAATGGGAAATCTTTACCCACGGCGGTCGTAAAGCAACCGGTATTGATGCCATTGAATGGGCTGTGAAAATGGCAGACTATGGTGCCGGTGAATTACTGGTGACGTCGATGGATGCCGATGGCACCAAAGCCGGCTATGACCTGGCGCTCATGCGTAGCATTAATGACCGTGTCAACATTCCAACCATCGCCTCTGGCGGTGTCGGTAACCTGCAGCATTTGGCGGATGGCATCCTGAAAGGCGGTGCAGATGCAGTTCTGGCTGCTTCAATCTTCCATTTTGGTCAGCATACGATTCCTGAAGCCAAAAAATATCTGGCTGAACAAGGCATTGAAATGCGTCTGTAACGATTGCAAAAACACACTACGAAGGGTATGTCTAACATGCCCTTTTTTGATTTTAACCTCACTGCAGCACATGAATCATCGATAAAAATTGGATAAAAAAAAGGAGTCTTTCGACTCCTTATAAAACCAAGAACAGACTACAGCATTGCGTCCATATCTCCCGGATAAAACCTACATATCACTCAAGTATCTATGACCATTTGTCAGCGTTAGGCTCGTCGCTGACAGGAATAAATATAGGTCAAAAAACACGCAAAATATTGACAATTCAAGTAGGATTTATTGACAAATTACGACATAAAGATCGTTCCAAGCCATGCTCATACTGAATTTATAAACTTTGGGGTTTCTTTAGGTAGCAGAGCGGATTGGAGTGACCACCCATTTTGCAGGAAAGAAGTGGTTTATACAGCTATTTACGACTTGGGCCAGCGCCGCTGGCAAGGTGATACCTAGAGGATTCTGTTCCTGTAACTCCAGCGCGGAAATGACCCGGGTTCCCATGACATAATCAAACCATGGCTTGGTGACACACCAATTGGCATCCTGATGACTGTTCATATGATGATCATAGTGCCAGGGAATTTTTCGTTTGGCCCATTCCGGTTCCAGGTGGGCACGGCGGTGGACATAATAATAATGCCCGGCACTATACAGCGCCGCCAACGACATGCCTTTTGACAACGGATAAAACGCCAGGCCAAAAACACTGGCGACCACCAGCAGTGAACCCACTTCATTGCGGGTACGCCAGTTTTGCCAACCCTCGACATAGGCTTCATCAAGAAATGCCGTTTTACGCACAATACGATGATGTTCCCAATGGGAACGCATACTGTCCGGTACCGGACTATAACGGGTTTGACCCTGACGGTGCACTCCATGCAGAATATATTTATGCGCGAACCATTCAAAGCCATTGGCCACGACCAGGCCAGCAATAAATCCTTTCAACATCATTGGGTTCTCCTTTTCTTACACTATAAGCATCGAAAGCGGCTAGATATTGACCAAGAAATTCAATATGATTGACCAAACACGACACTTAAAAGAATTAAAATGCAGGTGACACAGGATTACGCAGGTACGGTTTATGGCGGTTTAGGACATTTACTGTTCGAATTCTACCAACACAAAGGATTGGCAGTTCCTGAAAAGTTATTAAAGATACAGGAGCTTGAACGTTTTGATTTTCGTGTTTGGCGCGATCTGCTAAGCGCGCTTGAACAAAAATTACAGACTCCGGCACTTGGCCTTGAAATTGCCGATTTTGTCCAACCACGTCATTTAGGCATCGTGGCCTACCTGGCCCTGTCCTGCGAGACGCTGGGCGAAGCCTTGATGCGTTATCACGACTATCACCGCCTGATTTATGACGGTAGCCCACTGGAAGTCCGGGTTGAAAATGACTATCTGTCAATTGCTTGGGCTGAAGTCCCGTTTAACCTGATGACCCAGCTGACCGATGAGGTCGCCATGGCACTGATGATGAAATTTGTACGCTCCCTGATGGCGTCCGATGAAGTTACCCTACATGAAGTCCATTTTCGTCATTCACCCAGTAAGCACTTGCCGCTGTATGAACAGTACTTTCACTGTAAAGTCCGTTTTGGACAGGCTCAGAGTGTGATTTTCATGCATGTGTCGGAGCTGGCCAAGCCCTTACGTCAAGGCGATCACACCCTGCAGTATTTACTCCGGCAACAGGCTGAGGCCCTGCTGGAAAAGCTGCCGAATACCTCGCAGATTGACCAGCGTATCCAGCAAGCCATTCTGACCGGGCTGCAAAAGAATATGTTCCAGATTGAGCATATTGCCCGGCAGCTGCATTGGTCGGTTCGGCAATTGCAGCGTCATTTGCAAAAACAGGGCAGAACCTATCAGCAGAGGATGCAGGAAGTCCGTTCTATGCTGGCACAGCAGTATCTCAAAGATCCCAACTTAAGCCTGTATGAGATTGCCCTACTGCTAGGGTATTCTGAACAGAGTGCTTTTCAACGCGCGTTTAAACAATGGACCCAACTGACTCCACAACAGTGGCGTGCAGAATATCTGGAAAGCATCGCCCAGGAAAATATTACAGAACAGCCATTCAAAAATGGTCTCAGCACCCCATATCAGATTTGAAAAACTGAATCACCTCAATCAGCACCCAAGCAGCTCTCGATAGATAGCGTACAGATATATTGAGTTCTTTCGGGTGAGTATAAACTGGCTGTGTAATGCACCCTTATTGACTCAACTTTCAAACTGACCGCCGATAAAAAAGTGCATCCTGAAGATGCACGTTTTTGTAAACCACCGACGTTAAAGAATGGTGCTTATAAAAAAGGATTCTCTATTTCCTGTGCATCATCGCGCTGGATTTTTTCGGGTAGATCTGGGGTGTTTTCCAGTTGCTGGACGACATCATTCACAATGGCCTGCAAAGCTCTGGCTGCTTTTAGTCCGGCCTGATCCCGGGTTAATTGCAGATTGCCATATAGACTGACACAGTCCAGATCATTTTCCACTGTCAGGTCATGAATAGCATGTGATTCGGTGCCATTTTCATACGCTTTAAACATATTTTTCTGCCGTTTCCTTGTTATTTTGATTATGCCTGAACAGATCATGCCATCTGAATCATGCGTAATACAACAGCATTATTTCAGGAATTGCAGGATAAACTGTAATACAGCCTCGAGCAGCTGCTTGATTAATGCCCCTTGTGGATCATTATTCTGCTGCGTATCTGTTGCAGCAGTCTTGTCTGCACCGGTATTGCTGCTGCCTGCACTCAGGCTGCTCCCTGCACGCTTAAAATCACGCTGTAGGGCTTCCAGCTGCTCCTTCGGCACTTCTTCAGCACACTGGCTCTCGGCATCCCAGTGACTGTAGACAATTGGCCGGTTGGCTTTTACTGCACTGGCTTTTAAAGGCAGGTTATAGGTATTACGCTTCTGCTCTTCAGTCAGTTGCGGGAATACATTGATATTAATCAGGTCTTCTAGTGCACAGATACTGATCAGCTGTACTTTCGGCGCCGGATTTTTCAGGCTGTTATCGACATAGTACACCCCAGCGGCCCCAGTTTTTGGCATATACACCGCTTTATAGGTCGCGTTTGGAACGATAACTCCCTTGCCAATCGTTTCCAGTTTTTTGGCGCTATAGACCGGTCCGGTCACCACATAGACGTCCTGTTTCTGCTTGGTAACCACAGCCCGGGTGGCTTCTTCCAGTTCACGCCAGGCCTGCTGATTATTTTTCGGTGCCTGTGGCACCATATTGGCCAATGAGAAGCTGTCATATTGTGCGGCCTTGGTCGGCATGTCCGCATTGGGTGCCATATGTCCGCGGTCATAGCCGGTCCCGCGATAATCAGACAAAGTGGCGCGATGTGCCGCGTTTACCCCTTCTTCTTCATGAAAACTGTCTGTACGTGGAATCTTCTGGCTGAGCCGCGCAGGAGTCAGCAGCTCGGCCACCCAGAGCGGCGTTTTAGAAACACCGGAATACATCACGGTAAAGCCATTAAAGCACAGCGGATAACTGTATTTCTTTAGGCTGTCTTTCATTAAATAAGGCGGCACATCACGGTAAAACTGATTCAGGCAGGCTGAATTAGATGGGGCCGTCATGGACACCCACTGGCTGATTTTTTCCTGGCCAAAGGCAATGGCAAAACTTCCAGACGCGACCACGCCTAGAATAATTTTTACAGTATTTTCATTCAAAAAATTAAAGATAGATTTTTTTTTCGTACAGGGTTTCTTGGCCATAATTACAGCTACTTCTGAACAGCTACAGCGGGTTTAGTCGAGCTTAACAAGCCCTGTAAGCCATGTATATCAAGACCCCTTTATTCGAACAACAATTAGCCAATATGTAAAAATGTGTCATTCAATTTGTAACAGCCTGTCGGTTTTTTAATGCGGCTTGAACGAGGTTTCAATTCATTTATGTAGTTTTCCTTGAAGCAAAAATAAAGTTTATGCAATTGTAGGAATTTCTTTATTCCTCCAAGAAATATACGAAGGAGCATCGTGATGTTATCGCTGAAAAAAAACTCCCACACTACGCATTATTCTAAATTACTCCTCTTAGCTGCATTGACCGGCATGATGAGCCTGAGTGCATGGGCTGAACCGCGTGTACAGCCAGGCGAAACATTAGAAAGTCTCTCTAAAGCACGGGTGATGACCACCGTCAACGGTCAAAATGCGTCTCTGGAAAATCTGGTGAACTCTGGTCAGATCCGTCTGGTACAGCCTAGCCAGACACCTGCCCCAGCGCAGGACATAAACACAGGCATGCCATCCGAGATATCCCAAGATCCGGCCTTGATGCGCCGAGCCCCCCAACCCGGCATGATGCAACAACCGAATGACCCAGCTACCCTGCCTGAAATGCAGCAAGATTCGCCAATGGCACCCGCAGAACCAGCCCTGCCATAATTCCTGACCGAGTGAATCAAAAAACCAGAGCGATGCTCTGGTTTTTTATCGCTTGATGCGATGGAGATCTAGATTTCGATCTGGCTACCCAGCTCAACAACGCGGTTGGTCGGAATCTGGTAGAAATCACTCACCGGACTGGTGTTACGCTGCATGGAAATAAACAGCTTCTCACGCCAAGGCGACATACCCTCACCAATCGCATGGATGACCCGATCCCGGGAAATAAAGAAACTGATCTGCATTAGGTCATAATCAAAGCCCCACTCGGCATAGGCTTGTTGCACTGCCGCCGGAATATCCGGCTGATCCTTGAAACCAAAATAGGCAAAAATCCGGTAAAAATGCGTATCCAGTTGTTCCAACTGTACCCGATCCTCATCTCCCACAAAAGGAATATCGCGGGTAATGACCGTGACCATGATATTGCGCTCATGCAGCACCTTGTTGTGCTTGATGTTATGCAACATGGCATGAGGCACGATATCAGGGGTTCCGGTCAGGAAAATAGCATCCCCGGGCACGAATTGTGTACCGCCGCCCATGGACACGCTTTTCATAAATAGCTCCATGGGCAGGGTATTTTGCTGCATCCGTTTGAGCAATAAGGCCCGGCCATCTTTCCAGGTCAGCAAGATGGTAAATAATACCGCACCCAGCATAATCGGCACCCAGCCACCCGAAGGAATTTTCAGCGACGTAGATGCAACAAAGATCAGGTCTAAAATCAGGAACGGCGTCGCAAAGAGGACTACTTTCCAGACCGGCCAGCGCCAGAAACCATAAGCCAAGATACTGATGAGAATTGTGCCACAGAGCATGGTCATGGTGACAGCCACCCCATAGGCACTGGCCAGTCGGGCACTGTTTTCAAACAGTAAAATCAAAATAACAACGGAAATAAACAGCATCCAGTTAATGAATGGCAGATAAATCTGGCCACGTTCCTCGGCCGATGTATGCTTGACGCTCAGACGCGGTAAATAGCGGAGCTGAATCGCCTGATTCACCATCGAAAATACGCCGGTAATCACGGCCTGTGAGGCAATCACGGCTGCTGCTGTAGCCAGGCCAATCATCGGATACAGGCTCCACGCGGGCAACAGCATATAGAATGGATTAGCCAACGCTTCCGGATTACGCAGCAGCAAAGCTCCCTGCCCGGCATAGTTCAGTAACAGACAAGGCAATACCACAATGAACCAAGCCAGACGGATCGGTAAGCGGCCAAAATGCCCCATATCGGCATAAATCGCCTCCCCTCCGGTCATGGTCAGGATCACTGCACCCATGGTCAGAAAAGCCACAAAAGGCTGATCCACCACAAAATGATAGGCCCAGTACGGATTAACCATGGCCAATACCATCGGGGTCTGGATAATGCTCCACAAACCAAAGCCACCAATCGACAGGAACCAGAGCAAGGTCAAGGGACCAAAGAACTTCCCCATCGTTCCCGTACCGTGACGCTGCACCAAAAACAGCCCGGCAATAATTCCGATCGCTAAAGGCTCAAGCCACTGATTGAATACTGGCGTGGCGATACTCAGTCCTTCAACCGCAGAAAGTACTGAAATCGCAGGGGTGATAATGCCATCCCCAAAGAACAGCGAGGCACCGATAAAGCCCAAAGCAATCAGGTAAATTTTCTTGTGATCGGAAATGCGGGTGGTGCGCAGGTTCAGGGCTAACAGGGACATGATGCCACCTTCGCCGTTGTTGTCAGCGCGCATAATGATGGTGATGTATTTAAAACTCACCGTCAGCATGATGCACCAGAAGATCAGGGAGAGGATGCCCAGTACAGAAGCTTCACTAATGGCAAGGTGTGAGGTCAGAAAGCATTGCCGCAAGGCATAGAGCGGACTGGTTCCAATATCACCAAACACTACTCCAAGCGCAGCCAGCGTGATGACTGGTAAAGCTGCTTTTTCTGCCGTACTTTGCATACATTATCTTCGTTTTTAGAAAGCATTTTGGCGAATCATAGCACTGCCTCTCAACTTTTTCTGCAAATCAATTGTTTCAAGCTTGGCAGAAACAGTTTTTTTCTATATCATCCACGGCCATGGTGAAGTGTCCGAGTGGCTGAAGGAGCACGCCTGGAAAGTGTGTATACGTTAATAGCGTATCGAGGGTTCGAATCCCTCTTTCACCGCCAGATTTTAAAACCCGAATCGAAAGATTCGGGTTTTTTTATGTCCTAAAATTCATGACTGCTGGAATTCAGCAGCTCAATCTAAAAATCAGCATTGCCCCGCTACTAGATCTAATCTTATATTTTTAACTTCATCCCGCAGAAATTTTCCAACATTTGGCTACCTCTGGGCAGTTTTATCTAGAGAAATATTCAACGTAACAGCTATGACCCAGAGCAGAACTTGGCATAAAAATAGCTTCATTTTATTGTCATCAAAGCTATGTTATGGTGCGCCTAAGCAATCGTTAAAAAGGAGAGTAAAAACCAGAAGATACTTTGGATCACACCCTTGATCTAGCGACACAGACCTACATAAAAAGATAGACACACTGCTATTCGGGAGAGGACATGAATAACAGCGCAAACTATATGAAACAGATCAAAAATGCCAAACGTGGTGGCTACACCCCAACCATTGCCAAAGATGCAAATAAACATAAAGTCCAAAAAGCCCTCAAACTGATCGAACAGTGGAGAAGCCTGGCACAAGAACTCAAACCGCAAATGCAACTCGATATGGCCTTTACCCTGGAAGAATGTGCGCAAGACCTGGATCGTATTTTAAAAAACCGATAAGCCCCGACCTATTCAAACAATCACATTGAGTATTTCGCCCACCTCCTGCTCCGTGGGCGAAATGCCTCTGCCTAGGTCGCGTTTTTCTGATTGAAATCGATCTGCCCATAGCGGATAAAAACAATAAGGGGAAAATATTGCCTCAGTTTTTAAACGGTTATTTTTTGGCTTGCATCACCTTAAAAATTCTGTAGAATGCTCACCACAACGCCGGCATAGCTCAGTTGGTAGAGCAACTGACTTGTAATCAGTAGGTCCACAGTTCGAATCCGTGTGCCG
>CANQWW010000111.1 GCA_947627655.1 uncultured Acinetobacter sp.
CGCAGCGGACGGGACTCGAACCCGCGACCCCCGGCGTGACAGGCCGGTATTCTAACCAACTGAACTACCGCTGCACTTACACAATGTCGCTATTGTGGCAAACGATTTATCAAGAACTTAAAGTGGCGCAGCGGACGGGACTCGAACCCGCGACCCCCGGCGTGACAGGCCGGTATTCTAACCAACTGAACTACCGCTGCATCGCAAAAGATTATGGTGGGCGCTGACGGGATCGAACCGCCGACATTCTGCTTGTAAGGCAGACGCTCTACCAACTGAGCTAAGCGCCCTTTCAAAACGACTTCATCGCTTGATGAGGTGCATTATAGAGAATCTAGTCAGCGTGTCAAACGCTTTTCCAATTGTTTTCCACTTTTTAGGTTCGAGTGATTAAAAAATAGGTTGATCGCTAAAAAAAACAACACTTTTTGTTTATTTTTTAAGTTCATACCGTATTTCTTACAGTTCGAATAGCGCTCTTGTAGCAGTTTTACAGGCTTTTAAGTGTGGCTTTATGCTTGCCCCATGATTTAAAAACCTCATTTTGCCGAAATAGTATACAAAGCTTTATTTAGAGACACGTTGTGATCATGTAAATCAGCCATCTTTTAAGCTATTTACACTAAATTGAGCTTAGATTTTAGGATAGGCTTACTTTCTTGAAGACGTCTGGACCATTTAAGCAACTAAAAATCTTGTTTGCTGCCTCTCTTTGCAGGTCAAACATCTCATAAAACAGCCTGCTTCTCTTCTGGCTCAGCTTTCAGAATATCTTTTTGATCGGCCCCCAGCACGGGCATCGATTTATCTTAACGGGCTAACGAATGTTCCGAAATATAGACCAGCGCATTTTCATCGACCAGATCAAACAGCTCGAACAGGTCCTGGTTCCGCATACGCAAGCAGCCGTGTGACATCGGGATGCCCATCGGCTCTGTATCCGGTGTGCCGTGAATATAGATATAACGACGATAAGTATCGCAGCCTTCGCCACAATTAAAGCCTTCCTGCAAACCACTCAGCCATAAAATCCGGGTCAAAATCCAGTCACGCTCCGGAAACTGTTGAGCCAGTTCTTCCGAATAGACCTCCCCTGTGACCTGACGCGCGATAAACACACTATTCAAGGGCGTACCAGCACCAATCTTTTCAGCAACCTTATGCCAGCCTCTTGGTGTTTTACCACTATTTTCCTGCTCACCGATGCCATTTTTACCGCTTGAAATCGGATAGGATTTTTTCAGCTTGGGTAAATGCAGCTGCTGTGCTACCAGATCCACCAGAATATCGGCCTGTTCCAGACGCCATTCAGACATACTGTTATTTCCCTTCAGAAGATCATTGTTCAAGAATTGGTTCAGGACGACGCCAGAGCCAGATCGCCACAATCAGCATGGTCAGATCAGTAAAGATTTTGACTCCAAGTGGTGCGGTAGTAAATAACATGATGATTCCACTTATCAGCATCATGATACTGGCCAGCCATTTGGCTTTACGTGGCACGGTGCCATTGGCACGCCAGTCGCGTAAGGTCTGACCATATTTGGGATGATTGAGCAGCCACGCATCCATTTGCGGCCAGCCTTTGGACGCCGCCCATGCGGCCAGGATGAGAAATACGGTTGTTGGCATACCAGGCAATATCGCACCGATAAAGCCTAGCAGCACAAAAATGACCACCAGGCTTCGCCAAAACAACACTTTCATACCACAACCCTAGCCACAGAATTAGGGTAGTATAAAGTGTTTTTCACACTTATCCGTTGTATTTCTGAATAATTACTTGGGACACTCTATGCTGGCACCCTGCTTCAATCAGGATTCTATTGAACCTTGGCAACACTATCGACATCCGCTGGTCCGTCAGCTCGCCTTTGCAATCGGTAGTCCCAACATCCTGTCTCAGGTGCCACAAGAACTGCAGTTGAAATATCATTTTTCACTGCACCCCGATCCTGTCTGGCAGCAGCATTTACAGCATTATCATCCGCGACTTTTAGCCTTAGATAAAAACCCGAAGCCTCTAGAGGACTTTGTCGGGCAGTTGAAAAGTACCCGTCTAGGCCTGCGCTTTGAAATGCTGATCTGGTTCTGGCTACTGGATCATGCCTACCATGCTTATACCCTGCTGGGCCACAGCATCCAGAAAATTGATGGGCCACGTACTCTGGGAGAGCTGGACTTTCTGTTGCGCAATGAAGTAACAGGACAGATTGAACATTGGGAAATTGCTTTAAAATACTACTTGGCTGAAGCAGACTTGAGTCTGCCGCACTGGTATGGCCTGAATCGTAGTGACACCCTGTACCGCAAGCTGAACCATTTTACCCAGAAGCAGTTTCAGTTTCAGGAAGCACTCGATTACCCGATTGAGCAGCGTTATTGCATCTTAAAAGGTCAGCTCTACCTGCCGACAGCATATCAGGCGCCGATTCCAGCGTGGGTCAACTTGGGCCGGCGCTTAGGCAGCTGGGGTTACCAGATTCCTCCTCAAGAAAAAGCCTTCTATCGCTTGCAGCGGCATGAGTGGATCTATCCTAACCAAGAGATGAGCAGTGATTCTCCGCACTGGTGGACCGATGGCTTATACACATCAGCGCTTAATGGCGAGTTCTATATGTTCCGGGTGCCGGTACTGATTTAGCGGGTTAGGAAAAAATTTGATAACTATTACATTAATTTACTCAAGCACTATGAAAACCACATATTTTTTCAGACGTATATTTTCTAATCTAAGTTCCACATCATAATAATTTTATTATTGATAATACGGAGATGATGATGAAAAAAATTCTAGCAGCTTCTTTGGCGTTGGCATTTGTACTTACAGGTTGTAATACCGTAAAAGGCGTTGGTAAAGACGTATCTAAAGCAGGTGAAGCAGTGACGGGTACAGCAGAAAAAACCTCTGATGAAATTCGCCGCAATTAATCCGATTTGAGATATAAAAAAACCCTGATAATGACAGGGTTTTTTTATGGCTGCGATTCACAAAAGATGGCTTTTTCGCCTATTATAGCCTCTACAATATCCTTGATTTATGAATGATTCCCCTATGACATCTTCCGCAACTCTCGACTTAAGCCTGCAATTATTACGTCAGCCTTCCGTGACTCCGGTCGACCATAATTGCCAGAATATTATGGCCGAACGTCTGAAGCAGCTCGGTTTTGAGATCGAATCTATGCGGTTTGAAGATGTGGACAACATCTGGGCACGTAAAGGCACTGCAGATCCGGTATTCTGCTTTGCAGGACATACGGATGTGGTCCCCACAGGTAATCTGGAAGCCTGGAATTCTGATCCCTTCCTGCCAGAAATCCGTGATGGCAAGCTTTATGGCCGTGGTAGCGCAGATATGAAAACCGCCCTGGCTGCGATGGTGGTTGCGACTGAACGCTTTGTCGAAAAACATCCGGATCATAAAGGTTCAATTGCCTATCTGATCACTTCCGATGAGGAAGGCCCATCCATCAATGGTACGGTGAAAGTCATCGACACCCTGGAAGCCCGTAATGAAAAAATCACCTGGTGTCTGGTCGGAGAACCGTCAAGCACGAATAAACTCGGCGATATTGTTAAAAATGGCCGTCGTGGCTCGTTAAATGCCAATCTGACCGTGAAAGGTAAACAAGGTCATGTGGCTTATCCGCATCTGGCGATCAATCCAATTCATACCGCTTCGAAAGCGATTGCTGAACTCTGCGAAACGGTCTGGGATCATGGCAATGAATATTTCCCGGCAACCTCTTTCCAGATTTCTAATATTAACGCCGGTACGGGTGCCACCAACGTGGTGCCAGGTACCATGAATCTGCTGTGCAACTGGCGTTATTCAACTGAAGTGACTGCGGATGAACTCAAAGCGCGTACTTTGGAGATTCTAGATCGTCATGGGGTGGAATATGACATCCAATGGACATTATCAGGCTTGCCTTTCCTGACCCCCGTGGGTGAACTGGTCAATGCCGCCAAAAACGCGATTCGTGATGTCACGGGTACAGAAACCGAACTGTCGACTTCTGGCGGTACTTCAGATGGTCGTTTTATTGCCCCAACCGGTGCACAGGTACTGGAACTGGGCGTGCTGAATGCCACCATTCACCAGATCAATGAACATGTGGATATTGCCGACCTGGAACCACTGGCAGAGATTTATGAAAAAATCCTGATCAACCTGCTGGCTCACTAAGTCGGTTTAGAAACTAAAAAAGGTACTCCGTAGAGCACGGCTGTCCCACAGTTTTAACTAGACTTGTATGAAGCAATAAAATTTTATTTAACTATATGAAATTTATTCACATTTATAGTTAAATATTACACAGCCTCATATTTTGTTTAAAGGTTTCAATGGATTTGTGTAGGCACAACCCTACTTTGGAAAGACCCAAAGTAGGCAAAAGTCTCTTATTACCCATACACGACCTCCTGTCGTGATGGGTAATGTGTGGCATCCCTGCCACACGCGCGTAGCTTAAACTGAACCACTTCAACTATTGGACAACAGTAGTACTCCGTAGAGTACCTTTTTATTTTGAGCTAAAAAATGTCTATAGCCCAATGGAAGACTGGATGTTTGCCATATGCGGAATATGGAAACTTTGCGCTGCCATACGCACATACTGGGCAATAGACGGATCGGTAATTTCCCGGTCGTCATCGACCACTTCCGAAATACGTAAACGGATGGTTTTTGGCATTTCATTACACATCAAAGCAAAACGCTGGTGCAGCTCATCCCCTTCGATTACCAGTGCGACACCATTCTTACGATCTGGATCATTCACGGCATATACCGGCAGCTGGGCATCGTGCCACGCGACAGTTTTTACCTGGGTCATGCTATCCAGCGCTGACAGGACGATATTTTGCGGCAGCAACATCGGATCCTTACCATAACAGTCAATGATATACGCATCGATAAACCCTGTAGACACGGTAATGAGATGCTGTAGTTCCTGCTGGCTGATCTGATCAGCTGACAATGTGTTCACCTTTGTCTGACTATTCATTCATTACCCCTGTTGAGCAGCAATTAGTTCTTGAACATTGGCAAGCAGTTCCGCTTCCTGGAACGGTTTACCCATATAGTGCGTCACCCCGAGACTGAAGGCACGTTCACGGTGCTTCTCACCGGTACGTGAGGTAATCATGATAATTGGCAAATTGCGGTGAATATCATGATGACGGACCAGGTTGGTCACTTCAAAACCGTCCATGCGCGGCATTTCAATATCCAGCAGCATCAGGTCTGGACGGACACTTTCTAGCTGTTCAATCGCATCTACACCATCTTTGGCCGTCACAATATCATAGCCCTGACGCTCGAGCAGGCGCGAGGTGACCTTACGCACCGTCACCGAGTCATCGACAATCATCACCAGACGGCGTGTATTGGCACGATGTGTCAGATCTTGCTGATCGGCACCCTGTTTAATCCGTTGCGTTGCCTGTATTTGACGGGCGATGTTCTGACCATCCAAGATGAGGCAAACACTACCATCGCCCAGAATGGTGGCGCCTGCCACCACCCCGATACTGGCAAACTGCTGCCCGATTGGTTTTACCACGATCTGGGCCCGTGAGCCCACCAGCTGATCAACCAGTAAGGCAATGCTTTGTCCATTGCTGCCTTTAATCAGCAGCACTGGCAGCGAATGTGCGACATTGTTTAAACGTGGAATTGGCTGGTTAGAGACAAATTCAGACAGATAGCGTAACCGGTAATTCACACCATCAATCTTGAAGTAGTCTTCCTTACTGTTGAAGTACCTTTCCAGAGTTTCGGGTGCGATGCGGACAATACGATCGATCTGAGCCAGTGAAACCGCGTATTGCTGGTCTCCTGCTTTCACCATCAAGGCATCACTCACCGCTACGGTGGTTGGTACGCGGATGGTAAAGGTCGTCCCTTGACCCAGTTCAGATGTGACCGAGACATGACCGCCAAGGGACTTGATTTCGCTTTGCACCACATCAAGACCTACGCCACGACCCGAGATCTGGGTAACCGCCTTGGCTGTACTAAAACCTGGATGGAAAATCAGCTGCAGGATTTCTTCCGGGTCCATCTGCTGCTCAGGTTTAAGCAGGCCATGATTGATGGCCTTGGCACGGATACTTTCCGCATCCATCCCCTTACCATCATCACTAAACGAGATCATGACATCGGTGCCCTGACGGCTGATGTTTAGGATAATTGAACCCACTTCTGGCTTGTTCAGTGCCAGCCGCTCGCGGGTATCTTCCAGGCCATGGTCAATCGCATTACGCAGCATATGTTCAAAAGGACTGACCAGACGTTCCAGAATGGTGCGGTCCAGTTCGCCTTCGGTATTCTGTACAATCAGCTCTGCCGGGCGGTTTAACGTGGTCGAGGTTTGACGCACAATACGCTGCAAACGCGGCAGCATGCGATCAAATGGCACCAGACGGGTACGCATCAGGCTTTCCTGAATCTCGGCCTGAATACGCGATTGTTGCAATAACAGACCTTCGGTATCGCGGATTTTTTCTGCGAGTGTGGTCTTAAAGTCCACCAAGTCCGATGCCGATTCCGCCAGTGATTTGGACAGCTGGTTCAGCGAGGAATACTGGTCCATTTCTAGCGGATCAAAATCGGCATACAGTGAATTTTCATCGCCGTGTTTGGCAATAATCTGGGTTTCCAGCTCGCCTTCCATACGGCGTAACTGATCGGCTAGACGCTTGATTGCCAGTTCCATCTCGTTCAGGGTATTGCCGAGCTGGCCCAGGTCCATCTCGATCCGCGAACGGTTAATGGCATTTTCACCAGACAGGTCAATCATCTTCTCGACCAGATCTGCCGAGATACGAATCATCTCATTACTGCTATCCGTTGCAGTGGAGTTTGCCCATTCCCCCATCATGGCAGGTGGCTCAGCACCATCACCTATCACCATTTCAAAACCAGAGGCTTTTTCCAGACTCTCGGTCCGGGTCAGACGTTCAGGCAGCTGCGCAGTCACGTCAACAAACTGAATCGCATCCAGTGCAGCCTTGATGTGTTCAAAGCCACTATAATCCTGTTGGAAGATCGCTTGTGCTAACCATTGCAAGGTTTTTTGCAGCAGGCTGTCATAAGCATTCGAGTTAAAGTGATGCACGGCAAACTGTTCGAAGGCCGTTTCCAAGCCATAGGCAATACTGGCGACAGTTTCATCCGCAATCATCCGTGCACCGCCTTTAATACTATGGGCGGCACGTTGTAGTTGCAGCAACAAACTACGGTCACTACGCTGATCCAGCCATTGGCTCAGCAGTGACTCGGCATTGGCCAGAATTTCTTCCGACTCTTCGCGGAAGGTATCTTCGATGATGGATTTCAGCTCATCTTCTTCTGAAATTTCGGTCTGCGCTCCCGGCTCGCTTGCTACCACGCTCTCTTCAGACTTGGTCATTGCTGTAGCTACCGGCTCAGCTAGTTCAGCAACTGGCTCTAGCGTCGGTTGGTCATTTTCAGGCTGCAAAGCCATAGCTTCCGCAGCTTCTGTTGCTACCGAATCTGCCAATTCTATAACTGCAGTTTCTACCGGCTCCACTGCGGTTGCTGTGCCCGCGAGAAGCGCCTGAATGTTCTGCAGAATATAAATGGCTTCTGGTGCTGGATAATCAATTTTCTCATCCCGAATGCTTTGAATCCGGTCAGAAAGGTTGTCCTGCACCAGACGGATGATCTGGATCAGTGCCGGAGTTGCCATAAGGTGCTGACGAATCACACGCTCATAAATGCTTTCCAGTTCATGCGCAATTGAACCTATATGAGTGGCCGCAATCATATTGGCACCACCTTTTAAGGTATGCAGGTAACGCATCAGATTATTCAATGACTGGATATTTTCCGGTTTAGCCGCCCAGGTATTCAGGTCCTGATCAATCCCCGCAAGTAACTCATCCGCTTCCTCCATGAAAATATCTAGCAGGTCTTCATCAAAGTCACGGTTGGCCTCCGCAGATTCACGTTGCTGATGATCCGTAGCCAGTCGCTGGCTTAGACTGGCAAAATCAATACCGTTTGCTGTAGAAACTGCCACTGGCTCAGTAATCGCCGTTTCCTCTTCAGCAAACTGCTCAATATCCTGCTGTACAAAGGCAAACAGGTCACTGAGCAGTTTTTCAACTTCAGCACTCAGAATGACACGTTGACCTGCGGCCAGGGTATCAAATAAATGAATAATCTCTTGATGGG
>CANQWW010000112.1 GCA_947627655.1 uncultured Acinetobacter sp.
TCTGAAGAAGCTGCGACGAATGTCGTAGCCGAGATTAACCAGCGCGCTCAACAAGATGGTCAAAAGCCTCTGGTCTTCGATACTTTGGTGGACAAGGATGTCCGTGATATTATCAATACAGCTGATGCTATAAATCTTGATGTTTTTGAAGGGCTTATTAGTAGGTTGTCCGAGGAACTAGGGACTGCGCCAACCACTCTTGTGGGGCAGACCCATGCAGTAACCAATACCGAGTCTTATAAGGCGCGCATTGATGCTGTGCATTTTGCCCTGGACAATGACGATGGAGCGCGTACCCGTCACTATGACAAGGCTGATCTGATCCTGATCGGGGTGTCACGCTCTGGTAAAACACCGACTTCGATTTATCTTTCCCTGCAATTTGGCATTCGTGTAGCGAACTATCCGCTGACTGAAGAAGACCTGGATGATAACCGTCTGCCAGCGGTGCTTCGCCCGCATAAACACAAGCTGTTTGGTCTGATGATTGAAGCTGATCGCCTTGTCGCTATTCGTACTGAGCGTAAAGCCAATAGCCGTTATGCCAGCTTTAACCAGTGCCAAATGGAGCTGCGAGCGATTGAGGGAATTTACATTTCAGAAGGAATTAAATACCTCAATGTGACCGAAATGTCGATTGAAGAAATTTCGACACGTGTGCTGCAAATGACCGGTTTAAAACGTCGTATTGGTTAACAACAGAAATGGAGTCAAAAACCGGGTTTTGGCTCCATTTTTTTAGTACTTGGAAACTTCAATGATAGTTAAAAACTATCAATTGATCATTATTGGTGATGGGTATTATCACGCCACGAAATACCTGATAGAAAAAATATAAACGGTTCTTGCTGAAAATGTGCATATAAAAAAAGCTAAAGTAATACTTCTCTTATTCTTATATTTCATATTTTTTCTATTTTATATCATAAAAAAATAAATAGAATTTTCTAACTGGTTCGGATGATGACATCAACAGTATGTTTCTCATCGTTGATGCAATAGATGAATTTCTCATTAATTTTCAGGATTGGCCAAGTTAGCAGTTGACAGTTTTCCCGTTGTAACGCCTGATAAAAGCTGTCGGATTTTAAAAAAATTCGGTTTGCAGAGGCGAAATTTGGCATTAACTGGCGACGTAACCATAGATTTTCTACCTGGTTTTCCAGAAAGCGTAATGACACTAAGCCCTTAATGCGGTGACTAACCAGGTTTTTGTTTTTACTGATAAGTGGATGGTTTAATAGGCGCTGCAAGGTTCGGTTGGTACTTGGCAGGATAAATCGCGGCTCAATCTGGAATACTTTGACTGAAGACGCCTGCTGGCAGATTCGATCCAGCTGAGTGACAAGGCTCTGATTTAATCCAATCACTGCGACATGTAACTGGTCAAAGTCCATATCCTTAATTTGTTCAGCATCGACCAAGCTGCCGGTAAAATTTTGAAAGTATTCTGGTTGATTCTCAAAAACGCCAGCATTGTCCTGTCGCTTCATGCCCATGATCTATTCCTGCAATTGCTTAATTTTTATTCTGTTCTAATAGATATAGACAATATTGATAGGGGCGTAAAGTAACTTTCATAGAATCGTGAGTCATCAATCAATTGATATTTGAGAACTGTTTTTTGCTAGTCATCTTCAGCTTTTTCACTTGTTCTGCAGATATGACCCAAGAAGGAGTGTTTCAGCACTTTGCTCATCAGCAGCTGTTAATAGAAGGCCCGATGAATCAGATTACGGATGCATTTGAGTCTTGCGATTGATGACATCTTGGTCAGCCTTATCCATCACCATGCTAACTGACCCTACCTTTAGTTCATTAGGGAGGCAAGTGGTTGAGAGACAAATTAAAGCAGTATGCTGAAACCGATGATCATTTATCCTTAGAATTGGCGCGTTTTAACAGTAGATAGATTTTGGCTAAAAAATATCCGGTTTAATTGATGAAGATCATTGCCTAAAGCTGAAAAACAAACGCTTAGGGCAAAATAGTGCAAATTCTAAGATTAAAAAAACCGCTGGCGAGCAGCGGTTTTTATTTTGAACTTAAAGCCCTTGCCTGATCTGCATCAACAGATCAAAGTTATGCAATCGTTTATCCGTATCGTAGATGTCACAGGTAAAGATAAACTCATCGACGTCATACTGGGCAATCAGGGCTTCTAAGCCTGCCTTTACCGTTTCCTTAGAGCCGACTTGTGCCATGGCAAAGAAATTGTCGACAGACATTTTTTCAGGCGGTGACCATAAGCCTTCTATTGAATCAATCGGTGCTTTCAATTTCAGGCTTTGACCACGAATCAGTGCCAGTACCCGCTGATAAGCACTGGTCGCGAGGTATTCAGCTTCTTCATCGGTGTCTGCGACGCAGGTCGGTACACCCATCGACACATAAGGACGATCCAGATATTCAGAAGGTTCGAAGTTTTCACGATAAAGCTGAATAGCCTGACCCAGCATACGTGGCGCAAAGTGAGAGGCGAATGAATAAGGAAGACCGAGTTTGGCTGCCAGCTGGGCACTAAACAGGCTTGAACCAAGTAACCAGACTGGGACATGAGTACCATGACCTGGAGTTGCGACAATACGCTGGCCGGGAACCGGATCCTTAAAGTATTGCAGGATTTCGAGCACATCTTGCGGGAACTGGTCTTCGGTTTCCTGGCGGCCACGACGCAGAGCACGCATTGTCATCTGGTCTGTGCCCGGGGCACGGCCTAAGCCAAGTTCGACACGCTCAGGATATAAAGTCGCCAAGGTGCCGAATTGTTCTGCCACCACCAAAGGGGCATGGTTGGGCAACATAATGCCGCCCGAACCTAAGCGTAGCGTCTTGGTATTTGCCAATAAATAGCCTAAAAGCACGGCAGTCGCTGAACTGGCAATGCCATCCATATTGTGATGCTCTGCCAGCCACATTCTGCTGTAGCCTAATTTTTCTGCCGTTTGAGCCAGCTCGAGGGCATGGTGTAAGGAGAATTGAACAGTTTTGTCATCACGAACTGGAACCAGTTCGAGTATGGAGAACTGAGTATCGTTAAGCGTACGCATAATATTACTCTTGATTTAACATGACTAAAAGCATACGACGTTATGTAGATTTTGTATATCGAAAATAATCGATATAAGTGTAAACATGCCCATAGTCAAAACTCAAGGCAAAAAAATAAGCATCCGAAGATGCTTAAAAGAGGGAAGTGTTGTAAAAGAGATTTAGATCTTGTCGAGCGATTAACGACGGCCACGGTTGTTGTAGCGATAGTCGTTATAACGATAGTTACGGTTAGAGTTATAGCGACGGTCAGCACGATCATCATAACGACGGTCTTCGCTTACTTTTTTACCCAGTGCTGAACCACCTGCAGAACCTAATGCTGCACCAATTAAGCCACCATTAGAGCCTGCCATGTTATTACCTACGGCATAACCTGCACCACCACCTAAAGCACCACCGATAATGGCACCGTTACGGTCACGTTTGTTCGCTGCTACTGCTGCACCGGCACCACCACCGATGGCTGAACCGATTGTTGCACCAGTTGTACCACCCATTTTGTTACCAACAGCTGCACCGACCACGCCACCCAAAGCGGAAGCCAATGCTGTATTGGTAGTATTACCTGCATTTGCTGCAGTCATACCCATGGCTGAGGTAGCAATAACCGCGATCATTAGAGATTTAACGTTCATGAGTACACCTTTTTAATATCTAGCTGTATTTTGTCTATGAGATAAATTTAATCCAGCCAGGGCAATGCAGCATGGAGAGTCTGTTGATGAAGTGTATTCTTTATCTTCTTAATTCCTTCATATTTCCTCTATGAAAATATTCATTACTAACAGCGTCTTGTAGAGGGTTTCGGCTGAATCTATAAAGCTGAAAAAAGCACCCGAAGGTGCTTTTAAGTCAAATGTAGTATTAGATTTAAAACGACAGAAATCTAAAAATTAACGGTGACGTTTTTTCCAACGTTTAGCACGTTTTTCAGCAGCACGGTCAGCCGCTTTATCTTTAGCAACTTTATTACCTAATGCCGCACCACCAGCTGCACCTAATGCAGAACCGATATAGCCACCATTTGTGCCGCCCATGCTTTGACCGACGCTATAACCTGCACCACCACCTAAAGCTCCACCGATTGCTGATTCAGTACGGTTTTTCTTGTTACTGGCAACCGCTGCACCACCAGCACCACCTAGTGCCGCACCAATGGTTGCTCCGGTATTACCACCCATGTTTTTACCTAAAGCAGTACCAGCGACACTCCCTAGGGCACTGGCAGCAGCAACACGCGTTGTACTGTCGGCATGGGCAGTGACGGTCATCATTGACCCAGCGGCTAAAGCGGTACTTAATAAAACTGTAGTCAGCTTCATGTGAGAACTCCGTATCCGTGTTCGGACTGTATTGTATTTTCGTTGCCAGGAAATGTAACAAAGTATCCTCATTACATTGTGTAGAAACATCTCCACATTTATGGGCTTTATTTGTGACTTTGTAAAATGAGTAAACAATACGGAGAAGATCGCTTTAAAAAGCAGCAAAGCTTGTTCATATTGAACTTTTTGCACCATGATTTACTGGCACTCGATCCACTAAACTCATGCAATAAAGATGTTCTTTACAGCCGAGAATCGTTAAACTAGGCACAATTTAGAATTTGCCCTGCCATGCTTTTAATCAATCATGGCCTTTGTTTGAGAATATTTGAAAAATGAAAGAATCGTTACGTTTACGATTAGACCAACTCTCCGACCGTCATGAAGAATTGACTGCCTTACTGGCAGATGTTGAAGTGATTTCAGATAACAAACGTTTTCGCCAGCTTTCTCGTGAGCATAATGACCTGACTGAAATTACGGAAGTCTGGAAAAAATACAAGCAGGCAGAAGAAGATATCGAAACTGCTCAAGCCATGCTCAGCGATCCTGACTTTAAGGAAATGGCACAAGAGGAAATTAAGGAAAATAAAGCTTTAATTGCGCAATTAGAAGCCGATCTGAATATCCTGATGATTCCGAAAGACCCGAATGATGCTAACTCGGCTTATCTGGAAATTCGGGCAGGCACCGGTGGTGATGAAGCTGCGATTTTCTCAGGCGATTTATATCGTATGTATAGTAAATATGCTGAATCACAAGGTTGGCGTATTGAAATTTTGTCTGAAAATGAAGGTGAGCACGGGGGGTATAAAGAAGTTATTTGTCTGATCAATGGTGAAGGGGTGTATGGTCGCCTGAAATTCGAAAGTGGCGCGCACCGTGTACAACGTGTTCCTGCGACTGAGTCTCAAGGCCGTGTACATACCTCAGCCTGTACGGTTGCGATTCTTCCAGAAGTGGATGTGGATACTTCAGTCGATATTAACCCGGCTGATTTACGTATTGATACTTACCGTGCCTCTGGTGCGGGTGGTCAGCACATTAACAAAACCGACTCTGCGGTCCGTATTACCCATATTCCAACCGGTACGGTGGTGGAATGTCAGGATGAGCGTTCACAGCATAAAAACAAAGCCAAAGCGATGGCCTTGCTGGTTTCCCGTCTGGAAAATGCCAAACGTGCTGCAGCAGATGCTGCAACCTCTGAGATGCGCCGTGATCTGGTCGGTTCGGGAGATCGTTCAGAACGGATCCGTACCTATAACTATCCGCAAGGCCGGATGACTGATCACCGTATTAACCTGACGCTCTATAAGTTAGATGCCGTGATGGAAGGGGATTTAACCGAATTGCTCGACAGCTTGCATCGTGAATATCAAGCTGATCAGCTTGCGCTTCTTGCACAGCAGAATGGTGGCTAATGAATATTGCACAGGCTTTGGCCTTACGTGGTGAACCGGAAAGTTACGAACGCCAGGAAAATGCATGGCTCCTTGAACACATTACCAAAATTGATTCCTTTGATCTGATGATGAAAAAAGATAAGGAGCTAACCGCTGAGCAAGAGCAGGCTTACCTGGAAGGTTTGGCGCGTATTCAAGCAGGCGAGCCATTGGCCTATGTCACAGGTTCTCAGCCATTCTGGACACTTGACCTGAAAGTTACCAAAGATACTTTGGTACCGCGTCCTGATACAGAAGTATTGGTCGAAACGATTCTCAAGCTTGATTTGCCTGAAGATGCGCGGATTGCGGATTTGGGTACGGGCACAGGGGCAATTGCATTATCACTTGCTTCGGAACGTCCAGACTGGTCTGTTGTTGCCTCTGATATTTATGAACCAACGCTGGAAGTGGCTGAATACAATGCCGAGCAGCATGATATTGAAAATGTGAAATTTGTTCTCGGTTCATGGTTAAAGCCGTTTGGTCGTCAGTTCTTTGATGTGATTGCATCTAATCCACCTTATATTGATGCCAACGATGTCCATATGAAGGATCTGGCGACAGAACCTGAGCGTGCCCTGGTGGCAGCAAAAAATGGTTTGGCTGATCTGGAAGAAATTATAGTACAGGCGAAAAAGCATCTCACCATTCATGGCTGGGTGGTACTTGAACATGGCTATGATCAGGCGGATGCAGTTCAGCATCTGTTTAAGCAAGCGGGCTATAAGCAAGTACGCACGGTAAAAGACTATGGGGGCAATGACCGGGTGACATTGGGGCAATGGCCACATTAATCTGGGATAAGAATAAAAAAGCGATCTAAATGGTCGCTTTTTTAATGGTTCCAGGTGTATTGGGGTTTAACGACATCACGCCAACGTAGTAGATACACTTCAAATGCTTTCATGATGCTATCAGTGATTTTGCCTAAAACTGCCAATAAAATGATAGCAATAATCACAATATCGGGAAGGGAAGTTTCACGCCCATCACTGAGCAGATAACCAATGCCTTGGGTGGCAGCAATCAGTTCTGCGGCAATCATAAACATCCAAGACAGACTCAGACTGTTTCTTAAACCAGTTAAAATCCCCGGAGAAGCGGCAGGTAATATAATTTGCTGGACTTGCTGCCAGTATTTCAGCCGGTAGACCTTTGCGACTTCAATCAGTTTGCGATCTACACCTTGAATGGCAGCCACGGTATTGGTATAGGTGGGAAAGAATGCACCAATGGCAATCAAGGTAATCTTTGAAGATTCATCAATACCTAGCCACAGCAAAAGTAATGGAATCCACGCCAGACTCGGAATAGATTTAATAGCAGAAAATGTCGGCTCAAGAAAATCTTCTACGTGTTTATTAAGACCGACAAAAATCGCAAAAATTAAACCTAAACCACTGCCAATGGCAAACCCTAAAAACACTCGCCAAGAACTGACCCACATATGCTGGCCTAAATCACCTTCAGCAAGTTCAACAAAGGATTGCCATAAGCTGCTGGGCGCGGGTAGTAAATACGGCTCAATTGTGCCATTACGGACCAAAATCTCACACAGCACAATGAAAATAAAGGGAATAGTTAAGGCTTTCATCATTGAGATCAACTTGGGAAGAACGGCCGATTTGGGCTGAATTTCCTGAGTAAGTCGGTCTGATACAGACTTTGGGGTACTCATTATTGCTTAACAACTTTTTGTGCGTATTTGCCATCAAAGAGCTGGGTGACAACTTGATTGACATGGGTGCCTTTACGGACCAAATTTTCTTCAGTCAGAATGGCACCGGCTTTTTGCAGGGCAGCAATATGTTTTGCTGTTGGAATATTCTGATCCAGGTTGGTACGGCTCAACTGTAACTTGGCAACATTCAGGGGCAGTTTGGATTCACGCGCGAGCAATTCAGCCAGTTTATCCGGATTGGCCTTGGCCCATTGCCGTGCCTGTTCATAAGCTTTGATGACAGCTTCAATTGCTTCAGGACTTGTTTTAGCAAAATTTTCTTTTACGCTCAGGACACTATAGGAGTTAAAGCCCACATTGCGATACAGTAATGTTGCACCTGATTGAACTTGTGCAGATGCCATTAATGGATCGAGTCCAGCCCAGGCATCCACTTGTTTACGCTCAAGTGCCGTTTTGCCATCTGGATGCTGTAAATGCACCAGCTCTACATCACGCTTATTTAAGCCTACTGAATCTAAGGCTTGCAGGGTAAACAAAAATGGGTCGGTGCCTTTGGTTGCAGCAATCTTTTTGCCTTTTAAATCTCGCAGATTCAAATCTCAAGTGCGACACATTTGTAGTTAGTTGAAAAAGTTAGGTGTATTCGTAGAATCATTGGACT
>CANQWW010000113.1 GCA_947627655.1 uncultured Acinetobacter sp.
GAAGGATTCTGCGATGACAATTGTATTTTGTCTGATGCATTTACTTCGACACCTTGGTGAGACTTTTTATCAATTAAAATAGCGTTTTGATCCATGTAAAAACCCCTCTGGCTGCGTGTTTTAGCGACTTTTAAAAAATACTTATGAGTCACAAATAAAAATTGACTACAAAACAAGATCCTAACACTCTTTTTTTAAAAAAAAGTTAACCAGTTCTCAAACTTCAGAAATCCAATTTACAACTGTTAATTTTGTTTACATTATCTACATAAAAACAACACTTAGATCAACAAAACATAGAATAAAAGCCACACCTAAAATAAAAAATAAATATATAAAACAAATATAAATACAAATGTATAAAAATAAGAATTTTCTTATTTTGAAAATTAAAATATAAGATTTACTTCACAATGAAGAATTTTGTTTTTTGTTAAATTATGTAAAACAAACTAAAGTGGTTGGTTTTTACTTCAAGCACTCAGCATAATCACAAGGTATTTACCTCTAGATTGCTCCCCATTTAAGATTTAATCTTGACATTCAAAAAAATGCTTAGCTCATTTTCAAGATTTAAGCTAGACAAATCACTTACGCCTGCTTGAATCTCTAGATGTACAAAAGATGATGGAAGACGTTTTTAAATCATCCAAATGGCTATTTATCGATGCAAGTAATATTCGTACTCATCAATCTAAAAAAAGAAGATAAATCACATGAAGATTAAGCAATAAAAACGATGTCATGATAAAAATTCGATGATTTGAGTTGCCCAATAAAAAGCTGCCTCACAAAGAATAGTTCGGCAGCTTTTTTACGGCTAATTGAATAAAGCTCAGATACTTTAGTGTGTATATTTATTCTTGTTATCAATACCCACACATCACGCTATTTAACGCTCTCTCAATGCTTCCTGTACCTTATTAAACGGTTTAATTAAGTAATCTAAAACGGTTTTTGCACCTGTTTTAATATCTACCGTCGCCACCATTCCGGGTGTAATACTGAACTGCTTGCCTGCTTTATTGCTTAGCTTATCCGAGTCGGTGCGAATATACACTCGATAGTAAAATTGATCCTGCTTGACTTCATCACGCAAAGTGTCGGGAGAAATGGTTGTAACAGTCCCCTTTAGTCCACCATAAATTGAATAATCATAGGCAGTTATTTTTACTAATGCTTCTTGGCCAGGATGAATAAATGCAATATCACGTGGCGAAATACGAGCTTCAACCAACAACTGTTCATCCAATGGCACAATCGTCATCAGCTTGCCGTTTTGTGTAACTACGCCACCCAAAGTCATTACATCAATTTCTTTGACCACCCCACGTACTGGTGACTTAAACAGGGTCCGACTTAGACTGTCAGATTTACCTCTCACAATTTGCGATTGGGTTTCCACATCAGTATTGGCCTTGGCTAACTCTTCACCCGCTTTAACCAAATATTGGTTGCGGACATCGCTCATTTGATTTCTCAAATCGGTCGCTTGGCGTTTAAGACGTAATACCTCCACTTCACTCGCGGCACCTTTCGCCACCAAAGGCTCAGTCATTTTCAGCTCTTGTTCCACCAACGTCAGTGCTTGCTCTAACCCCATCAAAGACTCAGCCAAATTTGAACGGCGTGATTTATACAAGGAGGTTTCTTCCGCCACCAATCGTGGATCTTTTATAACCTCTTGAGGGAAGTTTAAAGCACTCCCCGTCACTTCGGCACGTAGTCGCGCTGCAGTGGCTTGTGAAGCTAAAAGTAACGATGCGGACTCACCGACATTGGATGCAAATCGTGTTGGATCGAGTTGAGCCAACTCTTGCCCTTTTTCTACAATTTGCCCTTCCTGTACATGCAGCTTGGTTAAAATCCCGCCCTCTAAGGACTGAATGACTTGTTCCTTCGACGATGGAACAACCTTACCGGTTCCTGTCGAGACTTCTTCTAACTTAAACAGCCACGCCCATAACAGTAAAACCAGTAAACCGATGCCAATAATCCAAATAAATAGACTAGCTTTAGGTAAGGGTGGTTCCAGCTCTTGAATATTGAAGGTACTTTTTTTCTCAATGTTCTGATTCTTCATGATGCTGTACCTGCTGCATTTGACTGGGTTTGTTTTAAAATTTGATGTTTAGGGCCATCCATCACAATTTTCCCCTCATGCACAACAATAATCCGATCCACCAACTCCAACACCGCTCGGCGATGTGTGGCAATAACCAAGGTTTTTTGTCCCAACCATCCTTTTAGGTTTTCAATGAGCTGTTTTTCAGAGACATCATCAATTGCGGCTGTAGGCTCATCAAGTAATAAAATATTGGGTTGACGAAGTAATAAGCGAGACAAAAGCAAAGCTTGGCGCTGTCCACCCGAAAAGCCGGTTCCCCCTTCTAAGATTTGGTGATCCAAACCTTCTTTTTTCTCTTGCACAAAGCCCAAGGCACCCGTCAGTTGTAAAGCGGTTAAAATCTCTTGATCGCTGGCCAGTGGTGCGCCCAAGCTTAGATTTTCTCGTACTGAACCAAAAAATAAATGTGCGTTTTGATTGAGCAAGCCCATATCTCGACGGACATCCGCAGGATCAATCAATCCTAAATCGACACCATCGAGTTTAATTTTCCCCTGAACAAGCTCTTGCATGCCCGACAATAATTGCAATAAAGTCGATTTGCCCGCGCCATTGCGTCCTAAAATTGCAATCTTTTCACCTGCTTGAATCTGTAGGTTTTGAATGGCTAAGATTGGCTTGGCATCGTCTTCGCTATATTTAAATACCGCATTATTCAACTCATACTGTCCTAACAACGCTGGGCGGTGAATCAAATGCGCATGTTCTGGCTGATCTACAGGTTTTTTCATCAGTTCATCTAAACTGGTTTTCGCCACTTTGGCTTGTTGTAAACGCCCCAACACCCCAGAAATTTGTGCAATAGGTCCCAACATGCGTGAGGACAAAATTGAACAAGCAACCAATGCACCTGTGGTCATTTCCCCCTTCATCACCGCAAAACAGCCAACTAAAACCACAATCGCAAAGGTCAAACCTTGTATTTTTTGCGTCCATGCCCCCACAATGCCCACCAACTTACGCTGACGCATTGAAATCTCAGCTGAGACTTCATTCATGTGATTCCATTGGTTTTGAAAGCGTGATTCGGCACGTAATAATTTAATATCCTCAATGCCTTGTACTGCCTCCACTAAGGTTGCATTACGAATTGCCCCTTCGCGCATTCCTTCAGATGCTAATTTTGCCAATGGCTTTTGAATCAAAATTCCTGGAATAATCATTAAAGGTACAACCAAAACCATGACCCAAAATAAGTTGCCACCAATGAGCCAAAAAATAGCCAAAAATAAAAGAAAGAAAGGTAAATCGGCTATCGCTGAAATGGTGGTAGAGGTGACCAATTCACGAACACCTTCCAATTCGCGTATCTGAGAAATAAAAGTCCCTGTCGATTTGGATCGCTCTTTATTTTTAATGCGTAGCGCATGACCAAAAACCCGATCGGACACTTTTAAATCGGCACGTTTACCAATAATATCCGAAAGATAGATTCGAGCGACACGTAAGCTAAACTCAAAAATGGCTGCAATCAAAACGCCACCCGCCAACACCCACAAGGTCGGAATCGACTGTGCTGGTACCACTCGGTCATAGACGTTCATCGAAAATAAAATGGTCGCCAATGCCAAAATATTGGCCATCAACGATGCAAACATCACATCGATATAACGCTTCCAGTCGCGCAGCACAATCGACCAAAACCAGTTTGCTTCATAAGGTTTGACGTATTCATCAATCCGTACATCGGGGATGGATTTTTCAGGACGTAAAATATAAACCTGTGCGACGTTTTGGCGCAGTTGCTCCACCGCAATGATTTGCGCCAAGCCTACATCACCACTGAACTGCACACTGGCCTGCCCTTCGGCATCTAATTTTTCCAATACGCCAACTTGACCATCTTGCATTTCAATCAGAACAGGCAAGCGCCATGGGTTTAACAGCTCTTCACTCCATGCGGTTTTACGTAAACTCATGCCCATTTGACGGCTGATCAGTGCCAAAATGTCATCGATACTTTGGTTTGGATTCCAATCAAGCTGTAAACGTAAGCGTTCTTCGGAAGGTTCAATACGATAATGCTTGGCAATGCTTAAAACGGCTTGTAGCCATGGCTGATAATTTATAGTTTTGCTCATGGTAAAATTTCAAACCCTTGTATCGACGTATGATTTAAATGATAAATATCTCGTGAATGTCCTGTAACATAAATATACTGTATTAAACCAGTATAAATATCATATCGAGCATTTTCTATTTCTTGCGCTGCACTGTGGATGGATTGTTCAGCATTAAGCAAATCAACCACGGTACGTGTGCCCAATTTATACTGTTCTTGATACAATTCTTTGGTACGTGCGGTGGTGTTTTTGCGCAGTGATAGCACTTCCATTTGTTTTTGCTTGTTTTCAACTTGTTCACGGATCGAACGTACTTGTTCTAATACATCCAAATACACCATATTCACTTCGGCTTTAGCCGCCTGTTCAGCATAGCTGGCTGAACGTTGTCTGGCACGATTTGCACCGCCTTGAAAAAAATCACTGCTGGCTTCAAGCATGATAGAACTATAGAGACCGTCGTCTTCATTATTATTGGGGTTTTTACCATTTAAGGCTTGGCTTAAGCTACCTTTAATATTGAGGGTCGGATAACTGCTCCGTTTGGTTCTTTCTTTGTCTAATGCTGCAATTTGAACACCAACCTGTGCCGACATCATTTTAGGAATTTGGTTAAAGCTGGGGTCGGTATACAGCCCAGCATTTCGAATCACGGTATCGGGAATGTTGAGATTCAATGTGGTGACATCATAGCCCAAGAGGGTTTGTAGCCTTTGTTGATACTGTTTTAATTGGGTTTGTTGGGTCAATAAATTAGACTGTGCTGCCTCAAGGATCGACTGTGCCTGAATAGGATCGGCTTGACTGCTAATGCCCGCTTTTGCCCGCAGATTCGCAATTTCAGCAATACGAGCCACACCTTTAATCTGCTGTTCCGCAATTTTTACAATTTCTTGATAACGATTAATGTTGGCGATGGTACTGGCTGTTTGATATGCAATATCATCTACACTGACCAGTGTTTCTGCCTGTGCTTTTAACAGTCTAGCTTCTTCGAGGTTGACTGAGGTTTTTATTTTGCCAAAGTCATACAACACTTGAGTCGCGGAGAGGTTTAAAAGTTGTCTGCCACGTTCGCCTGTAGTCAAATCTGCAGTACTGACCCCGCCTGAAATTTGAGGGAAATACTGCGCTTTGGCCACATCAATATTTGCGCCCTGCCCTGCAATATTGGCAATACTTTGGGTGATTTCTGGACGTCGTTGTAAGGCTTGATGAATGGCTTCAAATAACCCCAATTCATTTCCTGCTATTAGGCTTTGACGCGACCCTTGAAAGTTCTGATTCTGTGTTGTTACGAGGTCCGCTGTGTTGGTAGCATTTGCAAGCGTCACCATAGGCAGTTGGTCTTGTTTTGGTGTTATATCCCAGTCGAATTTACTTAGGCTATTTATACTGACCTGATTAACCTGTGTAGGAGGAGGAGAAAACAACTGTTGTAGGTTATTTTTGACTGAACTCAGTGGATTTTTCACGCTATCTGCATAAGCAGGACTGAGGCTCAGCGGGCTGAATAGCAACAACCAAATTTTTGATTTTATAAAATTCATGATAGATATCGTTGCGGTATATATACCGATAGATTTTAAATAATGGGCTATAGCATCGCTGATTTATATGCAAAATCATAGTCATTTTCATGCTAAATTTGAATCTATCTCTCAAATATTAGCTACAATATGCACTGAAAAATAGATTCAAATTTAAAACGAATGAAGGAGCATGATGTCTGACATCACACTCCCGATAAAGAATCAGTCCGTAGACCGATTCTTTAGGCTGAGATTAACCAATGATGATCTGGTTTTGAATTAAATCTTGTAATTCCAATGCGGTCTTGCCTTCAATAATTAACAGGTCTGCCCAATCATGCGCTGTCCCACCTGTGATACCTGCGCCATCTCGGTCAACTTTTAATACGGCTTTTCCATCAACATCTTCAACTTTAATGTAGTTAGCAATATCCGTTAAATCTGATTGAAACAATCCTTCAAAGAAACCTACACCAAACTGAATTTTGTCATTAGTTGCATAATCCATCCATGTGTCTTTACCATTGCCACCCGTTGCATCAGCAGCATTGAGTAGGTTATAGACAATCGTATCATCGCCAGTGCCGCCGTAGAGGATGTCATCACCTGCACCACCGATCAGGGTGTCATTGCCACCCTGACCGTACAGAATGTCATTGCCAGTACCACCGTCCAGGATGTCATTGCCTCCACGGGTGTCGTCAGCCACGTTGAACTGTTGATGATGGGCTTTGATGTAGTTGTACAGATCCTCATTGGACGGTGTCGAGCCGTTGAGCAACTCAAGATAAGTCACCAGCCCCTTCAAACCGGAACCATCAGGCAGATTAGTCAGGCGACCACCGACCAGTCCAACACATTGCCATCGGTGTTGATGGTGTCACCAAACAAGATGTCATTGCCTGCACCGCCTATGACTAAGTCATCGCCAACAGCAACTGGGTCGTTGTTGACACCACCGCCTTGCAGTGCCTCGGTCAGCTCAGCTGCGGTGGTGATGATCTGCGGCTGGCCCACCGGGATCGGCGACGACGACAACATGTGAATATTATCGATGGCTACCTGATAGTTGCTGTTACTTGACCCGTCGGTCACAGTGAACACAAAGCGGTACTGGCCTGCATTCACAGCACTGATATTCGCGGTCTGCTGGGTCGTGCTGTTGGAGTTGTAGCTGCCAGTACTACCTGACACATCCGTCCATGTGGCTCCGCCATTCGTGGTGGTCTGCAGCTTCCAGGCAAACGAATCACCATTAGCTCGACCCGACTGTGTGAAGTTGAACAAGAAGCTCGTACCATTGGTGGCAACTGTGAACGCATCGCTCGCAACAATCGCCGACCCAGCAGTGTTGTTGTTGTTGTCGTCGATGACCATGCTGCGAGCGTCGCCAGTGCCCGTGTAAGTGAGCGTTGCTTTACCCGCGCTGTTGCCAGTGCCCACATCCATCCAGTTGCTCGTCTGCCCCAGCAGACCGAATTGGGTGTTGTTGAAGGTCGCCAGCACAGTACTCACTGCGAGCGGAGGCACTTCCGTTCCGGTGACATTCGTATTGTCGAAGAACTTCAGGTAGGTCTCGTTGGCATCGCTGGTGATGCCAATTGCCTGCACCTTGCTGATAGTGCTCAAGCCCACCGTGCTGTTGCCCGCGCCATTGAGAAAGGCGTTGAGGCTCTCGCTGAAGTTCGCTTGGGTAACGGACGAGCCACTGCCACCCACCGTATTGTCATCGTTCAAGAAACGAGTCGGCTCGCCGTCCGTCATGAAGAAGGTCAAGTTCTCGAAGTTGGCAGCTGTGTCATGACCGGCACCCATCATCGATTGCAACCAGTCCACGGCCTCCTTGAAGCCCGCCTCATAGTTGGTATAATTAGTACCGGTACGTGTGCTAAGGTTGTCAATCGCAGTAAGCAAGTTACCGATATTACTCGAATTTAGGTTAAGACTGATATTCGCGGGGGTACCGTTGGGGTAGTTGACATTGGCGCCCGCATTGGTGCCAAACGGGATCAGTGCGATATTGATTTGCGCATCATCCGCCGTACCAGCAATGCCGTCAGCGCCCAGCACATGATTAAGCAGGCTAGGTACGAAGGCTTTCAACGCATCTTCTAGCAACGTCATCCGCCCCGCATTCATGCTGGTAGACACATCCGCTAGCAGCACGATGTTGTAGTTGGTGCCAGAGGTCATGTTCTGCACCACCCCGCCCACATCGCCCAGCAACACATCGTCGCCGTTGCCACCAGTGATGGTGTTGTCGCCGTTGTCGTTGTTGCCACCGCCACCAATTTCTATGAGTGGCGCTTCATTTACATTCAGCTCGTTGAGTGTGACATCGATATTCGTTGTCGTTGTGCCGTCGTTGGCACC
>CANQWW010000114.1 GCA_947627655.1 uncultured Acinetobacter sp.
ATGTATTGGCCTTCAAATACACCAAACACAAAATTAATCCCGCCAATTGTACCTGATTTTGGATTTCACTTGCTAGCTCATAAGCCTTAGTCTTTTGGATGATTTTTTAGACATCAGGCAAAAACATCAGGCCCGTGCCGCCGATTGCGTCAACCAATCGTTTTAATAAATAAAAAACTCAAAAATAATTATTTTTTCCAAACCATTTAAATTTTAATCTTTTAGCATTCTTAGAGTTTGCCCTTGATGCAGCCATCTATTGTGTAGTTTTTTGCAATCTGGAGTCCTGCAACCTTCATCCTCCCTGCACTTTATGTTATTTGTATAACCAACATAATAATGAAGAATAAGGAGACTGACTTATGAATTTAAAGTTTACCCATAAACCTGATTACTTCATGTTTGCGCAATTGTTTATTCGCTATCTTGAAGATCATATTGAAAAACATCCAGCAGTAAGTGATGAAGTCACTTTTAATCTGCTTAAAATTTATGATCTGTTCGGGAAAGACTTTGCCTCCTCGTCAACCAATCTGGAAGGCATTCTCAATATTGCCGACGAATATAAGGTTGACACCTTAGATGGTGACCAGAAAATTATTCAAGCTTACGATATTGAAGGAAAATACAACAATCTCATCTTAAAGCTGAATCCTGCCGCCGTTCACAGCTTGCGTGAAGGTAAAGCGATTATTGAGCCCGATGCCAACATACACGAATAAGTCAAATCTGCTTAAAATAAAAAACGATGCTTATGCATCGTTTTTTGTCTCATTTGCTATTTAAGAAGGATCCTGGCGTTCCTGCGACTCCACACCCTTATAGCGAGATTTTTTCTTATAACGCTCGGCAGGCCAAGACATCACGAAACGCGCCCCGCCTAAACGTGGGCTTTCATCCACTTCAATCCGCCCTCCAAACCAGAAGGCGATCCGACTGACAATAGAGAGACCCAAACCATAACCACCCGATGCGCGGGTGCGACTATCATCCAGACGCGAGAATGCTTCAAATACACGCTCACGATCTTCAGGTGGAATACCCGGCCCATCATCTTCTACACAGATAAAAGCCTGATTATTGGCATCATCAACACCACCACTGATGATGATTTTATCATCACAGTAACGCACAGCATTACCCACCAAGTTTTGCACGACGCGGTGCAGATAGCGGCGCTCAGCCTCAACCTCAAGACCTATCGGCATCTGATCCAACTCAATGCTTTTGCCGGTTTTCAGTGCTTCAGTTTCAATGGCAACCTGATCCAGCACTTCATACAAACTTACTTTTTCAAAATCAAGTGATGGTGTACCCTGCTCAAGCTTGGCATAGGTCATGATTTCATCAATCAGTTTATTCAGCGCTTCGATGTCTTTATCAATCTGCTCCATCTGCTGCAGTCGATACTCATAGTCATCCTCATCTGCCAGCATTTCCATGGCAAAACGAATCCGCGCAACAGGCGTCCGCAGCTCATGCGACACCGCCCGCATCAACTCGCGCTGTGATTCAATCAGACGCTGAATATGATCAGACATGGCGTTATAACTGGAGGCCAGTAAAGCCATTTCATCTTTACCATCAATGGCCAAACGCAACGACATGTTCCCGCTCTTCATCTTGTTCAAGGCATAGCTGACTTCACGCAGTTTGCGCTGCATTGGCACCAGCAGACCATATACCCCCAGACTCAGTACAAACATACTCAGCAAGGTAATCCCGGCTGCCAACTGGAATGGCATCCAGTTAAACAGCGGCACAGGCCCCATAACCAGCACTTCAGAGACCGAGCTTGGAATCGGTGAAACAATAGAAATGGTCGTACCACGAATACTGGCACTGTCGCGATACAGAATAATGCTGTGATCGAGTCGCAATCGGCCGATCTGCTCGGAATCTAGCGGTAAGCTTTGAACATCCTGAATACTGACCGGATAGGAGAAGTAATCCTGGATTTTGGCCAGATATTCTTTTTCCTGCCCTGGGTAATAGACCAGATAATCCAGAATAAAGACAGGCAGCGCCTTCATCTGGCGCTCGGTAATATTGTCTGCTTTGATATACAAGAAGTGATTTGGATCATCCCGCAGCCCAATCACAATATAGGCCACCGAGGTTTGCGCATCCCAGCGCACAACCGCCTTACGATCCGCGATACGGCGCTTCTCGGCACGGGTCAGATCGACTTTTTCTGCTTCCACATAATAAATAGGAAGTTCCAGCAAGTCTGAAGCATCCGAAATCCAGTCCAGTTTCTGCTGGACATTGGGCTGACGGGCTACGCCTTCACTGACGATATACGCCATACCATCCGTCAAGGACTCACGATATACCTGCGCCCGCTGGTAGTTAATAATTTGCACCAACAAATAGCCAAACAGGGTCACCAGGAGTACCAGAATGACCAGTCCTGCATAAATACGCAAAAATATATTGTGCTTAAACACCTATAAGCTTTCCCGCTTAGTCAGCCTAGAAATGGCATGCATTACATGCCATTGGTTTCTTTAACGAACAGATAACCTTTACTACGTACGGTTTTAATACGTTTCGGGTTTTCCGGATCATCACCAATTTTTGGACGGATGCGTGAAATACGCACATCAATGGAACGGTCCTGACCATCATATTCAATACCACGAAGACGTTCGAAAATATCTTCGCGAGACAGAATACGGCCTGCATTTGAAGCAAGCAACCACAACAGGTCATATTCTGCACTGGTAAAGTCAACCAGCTCCCCATTTAAAGTCACTGAACGACCACCATTATCGATGACCAGGTCATCAAATTCGATACGTTGAGCCACTTCGTCTTCTGGCACTTTATCGGTACGACGCAGCAAGGCACGAATACGCGCCAGCAGTACACGCGGCTGAACCGGCTTAGCGACATAATCATCTGCGCCCATTTCCAGACCCAATACCTGATCCATATCTTCCGTACGCGCAGTCAACATCAAGATAGGTTGATGATAATGTGGACGCACTTCACGACAAATGGTCAAACCGTCTGCTCCCGGCAACATCACATCAAGCACCACCAGATCTGGCTGCTCAGCGACAATACGGCGAATCGCACGGTTACCGTCCGGCTCTACCCCAACTTCAAGTCCGTTACGAATCAGATATTCCTGAGTTAAACGAGCAAGACGCTCATCATCTTCAACAATTAAAATTTTGGGTAACTTTTCTTCTTGGCTCATATATAGTGCACCTTTATTTGATGAACGTATCCTTTTGAAATCCGATAGATACGATTGATATAGCAAGCAATATACACACGTTTACATTGTAAACAAGATAGCATTCACCAAACTGATACATCAAAGTTGCATTTTGTAATATTTTTTTGCTGATATTTTTGTAAGCGACATTTTTTATACATACGCTTGTCTAATTTACAGTCGAACTCACCATTCATCAGAATAAAAAACAGCTTGCAATTTACTCAAACAAAGTTATCCACAATGTTATCTATAAGCACATTTTACCAGTTTTGTTATGCTATGCCTTGGTAGATAAGGTCTATACCCAAAAGATAAAAATAAGGATTTTTCAGGATAAATACGTAAGTTTTTAAATTAAAAGTTTTCACAGTTTTCCACTAAAACATTTATTAAAATGTCAATATTGATCTACCCTGAATTTTCCCGTATCTTGTGCTCAATCAATTTTTAAACCACTAGTTCTTGTGTTTATACTGCAATCACTGTGGCATGTTTTTTGCCCGGTTTTTGATCCATGAACATAAAAATAGATGACATATGGAGCTATGCTGACATGAGCGTAATCACGTCAACCCCTGGTCAACTTCAGGTGATTAAACGCACCGGTGATGTTGCCCCTTTCGATGCAGAAAAAATTTCTGTCGCAATTGGTAAGGCTTTCCTGGCAGTAGAAGGCCAGCAAAGTGCTGATTCGAGCCGTATCCATGATCGTATCGAGCAACTCACAGAAATGGTACTGAATACGTTCAAGCGTCGCTTACCTTCAGGTGGGACCATTCATATTGAAGAAATTCAGGATCAGGTTGAACTTGCGCTGATGCGTACTGGTGAGCAGAAAGTTGCGCGTGCTTATGTCATCTATCGCGAACAACGTGCTGACGCTCGCAAGCAGTTAGGTGCTAATCATCACCCGACCCTGCAAGTAACAGATGCGGAAGGTAAATTAAAGCCGCTGGATATGAGCGAGCTGACTGCAACGATTACCAAAGCAGCTGAAGGCCTGGAAGGTATTGACATTCAAGCGATTGTCGATGAAACCGTGAAAAACCTGTATAACGGCGTAAAAGAGTCGGACATCTCAACCACCATGATGATGGCGACGCGTACCCGTATCGAACAAGAACCAAACTATACTTATGTGACAGCGCGTCTGTTATGTAATGACCTAGTGGCAACGGGTTTAGAGTTCCTTGGCTTGGCGACTGATACAGCAGAAGGCACAGCACTAGAAACTTACCTGAAAAAAGGGGTTGAACTCGAGCTGCTTTCACCTGAGCTACTCAACTTTGACCTGGCTAAACTGTCTGCAGCGATCAAACCGGAGCGCTCAAACCAGTTTACTTACCTCGGTCTGCAAACCTTGTTTGACCGTTACTTCATCCATTCTGATGGCGTACGCTTCGAACTTCCGCAACTGTTCTTTATGCGTGTGTCGATGGGTCTTTCCCTGAATGAAGACAACCGTGAAGATCGTGCGATCGAATTCTATGACTTATTGTCTAGCTTCGACTATATGGCGTCTACGCCAACTCTATTTAACTCAGGTACGCTACGTCCACAACTGTCAAGCTGTTACCTGACTACCATTGCCGATGACCTGTACAATATTTATGGCGCGATGCGTGATAACGCAATGCTGTCTAAATGGGCGGGCGGTTTAGGGAATGACTGGACACCAGTTCGTGCCCTGAACTCTTATATCAAAGGCACCAACGGTAAATCACAAGGTGTGGTTCCATTCCTGAAAGTGGCCAACGATACTGCAGTTGCTGTTAACCAAGGCGGTAAACGTAAAGGTGCAGTTTGTGCATACCTTGAAACTTGGCACCTGGACATTGAAGAATTCCTGGAACTGCGTAAAAACACCGGTGATGACCGTCGTCGTACCCATGACATGAACACTGCGAACTGGGTTCCTGACCTGTTCATGCAACGTGTATTCGAAGATGCGGAATGGACTTTGTTCACCCCTTCTGAAACACCAGATCTACATGATTTAACTGGTGCTGAATTCGCTGAGCGTTATGCACATTACGAAGCAATTGCCAAAGAAACCAATATGCTGCACAAGAAAATCCGTGCAAAAGATTTGTGGCGCAAAATGCTGTCTATGCTGTTCGAGACAGGTCATCCTTGGATCACATTCAAAGATGTATGTAACCTGCGTTCACCACAACAGCACGTCGGTGTGGTGCATTCATCTAACTTGTGTACAGAAATCACCCTGAACACCAATCAGGATGAAATCGCAGTATGTAACCTGGGTTCAATCAACCTGGTACAACACGTACAAGGTGGTGTACTGGATCGTGAAAAACTGGCACGTACGATTAAGACAGCAGTACGTATGCTCGATAACGTGATCGACATTAACTACTATGCTGTTCCACAAGCGAAGAATTCGAACCTGAAACACCGTCCAGTCGGTATGGGCATCATGGGCTTCCAAGATGCACTATATGAAATGGGTATGGCTTACGGTTCTGACGCTGCAGTTGAATTTGCTGACGAATCTATGGAAGTGATTTCTTACTATGCGATTCAAACGTCAAGCGACTTGGCAGTTGAACGTGGTACGTATGAGACTTTCAAAGGTTCACTCTGGGATCAGGGTATTTTACCAATCGACTCACTGGATCTCGTTGCGAAAACACGTCCTGAACGCATGTTTGAAGTGGATCGTACTCAACGTCTGGACTGGGACACTTTACGTGCCAAAGTTCAAAAAGACGGTATGCGTAACTCGAACGTGATGGCGATTGCACCGACAGCTACAATTTCAAACATCTGTGGTGTGTCGCAATCTATTGAGCCAACCTTCCAGAACTTGTATGTGAAATCTAACCTGTCTGGTGAATTCACGGTGATCAACCCGTACCTGGTACGTGCGTTGAAAGAACGTGGTCTTTGGGATGCAGTGATGGTCAACGACCTGAAACATTTCGAAGGTTCTGTGCAAAAGATTTCACGTATTCCAGAAGAACTGAAAGCCATCTTCGCCACTGCGTTTGAAGTTGAACCGCGCTGGATTGTAGATGCTGCATCACGTCGTCAAAAATGGATCGATCAGGCGCAGTCACTGAACCTTTACATCTCGGGTGCAAACGGTAAGAAACTTGACCTGACTTATAAAATGGCATGGTTACGTGGTCTTAAGACGACGTATTACCTCCGTGCATTGGGTGCAACTTCTGCCGAGAAATCAACCATTAATACTGGTGCACTCAACGCAGTTAAAGCGACAACCGTTGCTGCTCCTGCTGCGGCAGTTGCGCCGGTGGTAGAAGCGAAAAAACCTGAAGTTCCTGCAGAGGAAGAAGGTTTTGCGCAAGCGGCACCAGTGCCACAAGCATGCTCAATTGATAATCCTGATTGTGAGGCTTGTCAGTAATCTGACAGGTTTTTAATCCCCCTAAATCCCCCTTTGTAAAGGGGGACTTCCTAAAACCCTTTTGGATTCAAGGAAGCCCCTCTTTTTTAAAGAGGGGTTTGGGGAGATTTAAAAATTAAAAATAAACGAAGGACTCCACCATGCCCCATATGACCCATAACTACATGTTAGGACTGATTGCATTGGTGGTTTCCTTTGCTCTGACTTTTTATGCGCCAATCGCCTATTTCTGGTTTAAGACGCATAAATCACGCAAGCAAAATAAGTAGTGGGGATATTTGCTCTTCCGTACAAAAGCAGAGCATTCATCGACAAAACTTAATTTTGCTTACATAAATTGAGCGTATAGTAGGACATTTCAGCGAGGCTGAATGTCTAGATAAAAGATATAAGCATCGAAGAGAGAACTGATATGTCTATCTTAAGTTGGGACGATTTCGAAGATGATTCGCAAAAACCAGCTGCACAAACACAGCAGCCTGCGCCCGTCGAGCCGCAAAAAGCGTCTAATTCACAGGTGGTACCTGATGCAAGCAACACATCGCCGGATGTGGCAGCTGCACAACCCCTTAGAGCCACTCAAAACCGAGGATCAAATCCAACCGATTCGCTGGCAAGAGCATCTGCTTCCCTAGAACAGCTTGACGTTGCTCCAGGTCTGGAAGAGCTTGAAATGGGTGCACAGCGTGTTCAAGTTGATGACAAGGCGATGATTAACTGCCGTGCCGACTTGAACCAGCTGGTACCATTCAAATACGAATGGGCTTGGCAGAAGTATCTGGACGGTTGTGCCAACCACTGGATGCCACAAGAAGTCAACATGAACCACGATATCGCACTTTGGAAGTCTGAAAATGGCTTGACCGAAGATGAGCGTACTATCGTCATGCGTTCACTTGGTTTCTTCTCGACTGCGGATTCACTGGTTGCAAACAACTTGGTACTGGCGATTTACCGTCACATTACCAACCCTGAATGCCGTCAGTACATCTTGCGTCAAGCATTTGAAGAAGCGATTCACACGCATGCTTACCAATACTGTATTGAGTCGCTCGGTATGGATGAAGGCGAAGTCTTCAACATGTACCGCGAAGTACCATCAGTTGCACGTAAAGCAGCATGGGGCCTGAAATATACTCAGTCTTTAAGTGATCCTACTTTCAAAACCGGTACACCTGAAAATGACCAGATCCTGCTTCGCAACCTGATCTTCTTCTACTGTGGTTTCAGCCAGATCCTGTCTATGGGCCGTCGTAACAAGATGAACGGTGTTGCCGAGCAATTCCAGTACATCTTACGTGATGAGTCGATGCACCTGAACTTCGGTATCGATATGATCAACCAGATCAAGATCGAAAACCCAGGTTTATGGACCACTGAATTCCAAGAAGAAATCATCCAGATGATTCTTGAAGGCACCATGCTGGAAATCGAATATGCACGTGACACC
>CANQWW010000115.1 GCA_947627655.1 uncultured Acinetobacter sp.
CTGAGCGGCATCTTGACGCCTTTATTGGCCAGCATGGCGTAGGCATCGGCTAGCTGCAGCACGGTTGCATTCAGGCCATAACCATAGGACATGGTTGCGACTTCAGAGACATTCCACTTACTCGGCGGCAGAATCAGACCGGCACTTTCACCCGGGAACTTCACTGCAGAGCGCTGACCAAACCCTAAACGTTTATAGAAGGTTGGCAAGGTTTCATAAGGCAGTGACAAGGCAATCTTGGCCACACCAACGTTCGACGATTTCTGGATAATTCCGCCCAGGGTCAGTGGACCATAGTTATGGGTATCACGAATGGTATGGTTACCGACACGCATGCTGCCCGGTGTGGTATTAATCACTGAATTGGCCGTATATTTGCCACTTTCCAGTGCCATCGCCACCGTTAAAGGCTTCATGGTCGAACCCGGCTCGAAGGAGTCAATTGCACCGCGGTTACGCATGGCATCTTTGTTATTGACGCTATTCTTGTCATTCGGGTTATAGGACGGCCAGGACGCCATGGCCAGAATTTCACCGGTCTTCACATCCACGGAAATCGCCGTGGCAGAACGGGCATTATTGGCCACACCCGCAGCAGTCAGTTCACGGTACATGATGTATTGCAGGCGCGAGTCAATACTCAGGGTAATATTTTCTCCAGCTTCAACTTCCTTGATAATCTCAGGGTCTTTGATTCGATTGCCTTTTTTATCCCGGACAATCTGCTGCTCACCATCTACACCGGCCAAGCGGCTATTCAGCTGCATCTCCAGACCCTCGATGCCCATGCCTTCACTATTGGTCAAGCCAATAATCTGTGAGTTGGGCTGCGGCTGAGGATAGTAGCGCTTATAGTTTTTCTCGGTATATACGCCCTGAAAGTTACGCTTCATGATCAGTTCGGCCTGTTGTGGCGGCACTTCTTTTTTCAGGATCAAATAACGTGAACGTGGACGTTCTTCCATCTTTTTACGCAGCTCTGCCCGGTCCATGCCGACTGCATCGGCCAGTTCATCCAGATTCAGGTTTTTATCTGGTAACTGTCGTTTCAGCTTGCGGCTATTCGGGTCTTTTTGTAGGGCCTGCATGGTTTCTTCATACAGCTGCTTATTTTCAAAATAGTCACGCGGATCGATGACTACACGCATGATTGGCGTACTGATCGCCAGTGGAACCCCATTACGGTCGTAAATCACGCCGCGCATGGCCTTGATTTTATCGGTTCTTAAAATCTTGGCATTGGCCTTGTTCTGCAGAAATTCTTTATTGATCACCTGCACGTAAAAAGCACGTCCGATCAAGGCGACAAAGCACAGCAGCACCACCGCCCACATCAGGTAAAAACGACTAATATCAACGCTTAACGTATTTTTAGTGGTGACGGACTGCTTTCTACGTACCGCCGGCTTGGTTTTCTTGTCTACCATGTCTGAGCGCTAGCCTTATTTTTTCACGTCTGAAGTCTGTGGCAATGAAATGACCACGGTCTGGGAAACGGGTGGAGAATACATACGCAACTGGGTCACCGCCCGGGTACCAATTTGTGCGGTGGCGCCAAAGGTCTGCTGTTCAATCAGCAAACGGCCCCACTCTGCATTTAGGTCATCGCGTTCACGCAGGTAGCTGCTCAACTTGCGATAATCCTGACGGTATTCAAAGACCTGAAACACCACAAATACGGCACTGATAAACACCATCAGCAATAAAATGCCATACACAATGGTTTGCTTTGTCCTTAAGTTATCCAATTTCCTTTCGACCACTTCAGTTTTCATTATTTGCCTATCAAGCTAATCGTTCTGCAACTCGGAGCCATGCACTACGTGAACGAGGATTGGCTTTGACTTCCTCATCACTGGCCTTGATACGGGATACTTTTTTCAGTCGTCGTGTATCCTTCTGTTGCTGTGGCATTCCCCAGCCCGAGTCTTCCGCTAAGGTAGATTCTTTTTGAATAAACTGTTTAATTAAACGATCTTCCAATGAATGGAAGCTAATTACTGCCAGACGGCCTTCAGGCTTAAGCACCTCGACGGCTTGTGGCAGGAAAACTTCAATATCTTCTAATTCTTTATTAATAGCAATACGAATGGCCTGAAAAGTTCGGGTTGCAGCATGTTTATTTTTTTCCCATTTTGGATGGGCAACTTTGACAATCTCGGCCAGTTCAGCTGTAGTGGCAATATAGCCGGAATTTTTAATCGCTCTGGCAATACGACGGCTATAACGCTCTTCACCATACTGAAAAATCACATTGGCTAAAGCTTCTTCTTCAATTTCTAGCAACCACTCTGCAGCAGTTGGACCTTGTGAGTTATCCATCCGCATATCCAGCGGACCATCTTTCATAAAGCTAAAACCACGCTCAGCCTGATCCAGTTGCGGTGAAGAAACCCCCAGATCGGCCATGACCCCATCGACCTGCTCAATCCCATGTTCAGCCAGCGCCTGTTGCAAATCGGCAAAACTGGCATGAATGATTTTAAAACGTGAGTCTTCCTGTTCCAGCTGCGCAGCGGTTTCCAGCGCTTGTGGATCTTTATCAAAAGCATAGACCCGAGCGTTTTGATCCAGTTTCGACAATAACAGACGGGTATGTCCGCCACGCCCGAAAGTGCCATCCACATAAATTCCCGTATTTCGACCAGCCAGCAAAGCATCAACGGTTTCGTGCAGTAATACAGAAATATGGGACATAAAAACTCAATCAATAGGGCAAAAAATTAACTGCACATTATCACTCTGTTTGTTTAAAGCTCCAAACGACTTTTTGTAGATAAATATTAATTTCCTATAGAGAAAACCGTTTTTAACCCTGAAATTGACGGCTATTCTTTATTTGGCAGCAAAATCCGAGGCTAGATTTAATCCACACTTTTGAAGGGCTACACAAATAAAAAAACCAGCAAGCATGCTACTGCTGTCCCATAGTTGAAGTGATTCAGTTTAAGCTACGCGCGTGTGGCAGGGATGCCACACATTACCCATCACGACAGGAGGTCGTGTATGGGTAATAAAAGACTTTTGCCTACTTTGGGTCTTTCCAAAGTAGGGTTTTGCCTGCACAAAGCCATTTAAACTTTTAAACAAATATGAGGCTGTATACGTTTAACTATAAATGTGAATAAATTTCATATAGTTAAACCAATTTTTCATTACTTCATACAAGTCTAGTTAAAATTGTGGGACAGCAGTGGCAAACATGCCGGTTTTTTGAATATAAGCGACTGTCTTAACGCTTGGTATTATAGATCTGGTCGAACACACCGCCATTGGCAAAGTGGGTTTTCTGGGCATTGGCCCAACCGCCAAAGACTTCATCAATCGTGAATGTTTTAATTTTCGGGAACTGTGCAGCGTATTTTGCCAGCACATCCGGGTTACGTGGGCGGTAGTAATAACGCGCCGCCATATCCTGACCGAGTGGAGAATAAAGATAATTGATATAGCCTTTGGCTAACCATTTATTGCCATTTTTCTCTACAGTACGGTCCACAATCGCGACTGAAGGCTCGGTCAAAATCGTTATAGACGGATAGACAATATCAAATTTATTTTTACCCAGGGCTTTTTGTGTGACTAAGGCTTCATTTTCCCAAGTTAGCAACACATCACCAATACCACGTTCGGCAAATGTGGTCATTGACGCACGGGCAGCTGAATCCATCACTTTCACGTTTTTATACATCTTAGCGACAAAGTCTTGAGCTATGGCTTTATTGCCCCCTGGCTGTTTTTCCGCATAGCCCCAGGCTGACAGGTAAACCCAGCGTGGCAGACCGCCAGTTTTTGGGTTTGGAGTAATAATCTCCACACCCGGCTTGGTCAGATCCTTCCAGTCTTTAATGTTTTTAGGGTTTCCCTTACGTACCATAAAAACAATGGTCGAGGTATATGGGGCCGAGTTGTACGGGAACTCTTTTTGCCAGCCCGCTTGGATCTGACCAGACTTAACGATTTCTTCAATATCGTTGGCCAGTGCCAAGGTTACCACATCGCCTTTTAGGCCATCGACTACAGAACGCGCCTGCTTGCCTGAACCACCATGTGACTGCTTGAAATTCACATCAAGGCCGGTACGGCTTTTCCAGTAAGCGCCAAACGACTTATTGAACTCATCATAGAATTCACGCGTTGCGTCATAAGATACATTCAGGAATTGACGATCTGCTGCTTGTGTCGCAGTCGCACTAAAGCTTAAACCTGCAGCTAACAAGGCTGCGCTAAATACTGATTTTATTTGAGCTTTCATAAGGGCACAGGGAGATTATCGGGTATAGATATAACTATATGAAATAAAGTTATTTTTCGCAATTCATCAAACAAAGTGAATACAGGGTAATATTCTGCAATTTTTTGTTTTAATCTTATGTTTTATATAATAAAAATCTGCGCTTTATAAAGCTTATTCAGCTTTTGTAGAATTTTACTATTTGTATATAAGAAAAATGGATAAGTAATTATCCATTTTTCCTAGACAGTCACGCTGCACTTTAACGGCGATTTTCTGTCGAGATTTGATCGTAAATCGCCCCATTCACAAAGTGGGTTTTCTGCGCCTGAGCCCAGCCTCCAAAGACCTTGTCTATACTAAAGGTCTGGATTTTGGGGAACTGTGCTGCGTATTTAGCCGCAGCCTTACTATCCCGTGGACGGAAGTAATATTTAGCAGCCAGTTCCTGCCCTTTGGGTGAATATAAATAGTTTAAATAGCCTTTTGCCAGATTCGTGTTGCTATTCTTGTGCACGGTTTTATCGACTATAGCGACAGAAGGTTCTGCCAAAATGGAAATAGAAGGATAGACAATCTCATATTTTTCTTTGCCTAGGCCTTGAGTCGCCAATAATGCTTCATTTTCCCAGGACAGCAAGACATCTCCAATCCCTCGTTCAGCAAATGTCGTTAATGACCCACGCGCACCAGAGTCCAGCACCTTGACATTGGCATAGAGCTTTTTCACCAACTCACGTGCTTTAACAGCATTACCGCCCGGCTGTTTTAAAGCATAGCCCCAGGCGGAGAGATAAATCCAGCGCGGTGCACCGCCGGTTTTAGGATTTGGCGTGATGATTTCTACCCCCGGCCGGGTCAGATCAGACCAGTCTTTTAGCTGTTTGGGATTGCCCTTACGCACCAGAAAGACAATGGTCGACGTATAAGGCGCAGAATTATGCGGAAACTCCTTTTGCCAGCCTTTATCAATCAGGCCAGCATTGACGATTTCGTCAATATCGTTGGCCAATGCCAAAGTCACCACATCTGCCTGCAGGCCATCGACCACAGAACGCGCCTGCTTGCCTGAACCGCCATGTGATTGCTTAAAGTTAACCGTTTGTCCGGTTTTCTGTTTCCAGTAGCGACCAAATTCCTCATTATATTCCTGATAGAATTCACGGGTGGGGTCATAGGAGACATTGAGAAAATCTTTGGCGAGCGCCAGTGGCGTGGTAGCCCCAGCAAATACGGCGAAAACTGCTGATACAATTATTTTTTTCATAGAATCGCTCTTTTGTTTATTTACCCCGTACTCTATAAACAAAAAATACAACTAACAATCATATGCTTATATAAATAATTTGAAAGTTTTTCTTATTTTTAGATATCTTTTAAATGACAAATCTCTGCATGTTTTATACTTGGCATCTATAGAGCGATTACTTTAAGTTATAATCTTCATAGTCTCTACATAGTGCTATGTTACAAAGAGCGCTGTGATAATTTGATCTCCTATTTTTTTAATTTTTCCAGTGTCATATTTATTTTTTTTGTAAATTTTGTGACCTGGTTCTACTTTTTAAGTGTCATGTGTGGTTAAATTGTATTCTAACATTAACAAAAACACTTAAAGACGCTAAATCCGGCACCATACCAAAGGGGGAGTTTGGACATGAAAGTAACGCTATTCAAGACCGGCATCCTAAGCCTATCTATTTTATTTATAGCACCCTTCAGCCATGCGGTGATTGCTCATCCTGAATTGATGACAACCACTGCGTCAACGCTCAATATGGCTGTAGCAAAACCGCTGACCACAGTGAACAAGAGTTCCCCTATTGAAAAAGCAATCCAACAACAAAAAACTGAAAAGAGCTTGCACAGCGATGAAAATCTGAAAGTGATGACTGCGATTAAAGTTCGCCCTTCACAAAACTTCTTTGCAGCGCAAAATCAAAGTTTCAGCCGTTTTTTACAGAATTTCTTCTTTAATAGTAATTCCTGATTTCTCCCCTTAAGGCTTGCTGAATTCCCAATTTAGCCAGTCTTTCCAGAAGCCACATCATTGAATGTTGAATTAGGCATTAAGTGAGGTGGCTTTTTCGTTATAATAGTTAGAATTTTATATTCAGATTATCTCCGGCTATGACTGTTCGTACTCGTATTGCTCCATCTCCTACAGGTTTCCCACATGTAGGAACTGCCTATATTGCCCTGTTCAACTTGTGCTTTGCCAAACAGCATGGTGGTGAATTCATTCTCCGTATTGAAGATACTGACCAATTGCGTTCGACCCCTGAATCGGAAAAGATGATTCTGGATTCTTTGCGCTGGTTAGGCTTGAACTGGTCGGAAGGTCCTGATGTGGGTGGTCCACATGCGCCCTACCGTCAGTCCGAGCGTATGAGTATTTATAAAAAATATGCTGAAGAACTAGTCGAGAAAGGTCATGCCTTCTACTGCTTTGCAACTGCCGAAGAACTCGACGAAATGCGTGCTGAACAGCAGGCACGTGGTGAAAGCCCGCGTTATGACGGTCGTGGCCTGCAACTTTCTCAAGAAGAAGTTGCACGTCGTCTGGCAGCGGGTGAACCGCATGTAATCCGGATGAAAGTGCCAACCGAAGGCGTATGTAAGTTTAACGACATGCTGCGCGGTGAAGTGGAAATTCCATGGGCACAAGTGGATATGCAAATTCTGCTCAAAACCGATGGCCTACCGACTTACCACCTGGCCAATGTGGTAGATGACCATCTGATGCAGATCACCCATGTCATCCGTGGTGAAGAATGGATTCCATCGGCTCCAAAACACCAGCTGCTCTACAAATATTTTGGCTGGGATATGCCAGTCTTGTGCCACATGCCATTGCTGCGTAACCCGGACAAATCCAAACTGTCAAAACGTAAAAACCCGACCTCAATTAACTACTATAAAGACATCGGTGTATTGCCAGAAGCTTTATTAAACTATTTAGGTCGTATGGGCTGGTCGATGCCAGATGAACGTGAAAAATTCACCTTGGCAGAAATGATTGAACATTTTGATATTCAGCGTGTCTCGCTGGGTGGCCCAATCTTTGATGTGGAAAAACTCAACTGGCTGAATGGACAATGGATCAAAGCCCTGACGCCGGCCGAACTTTTAGATACCTTACTGGCCTGGAAAGCGGACCGTGCCAAGCTGGAAGAAATTGCAGCTGCGATCCAACCGCGTATCAACCTGTTATCTGAAGCGGTGAACTGGTCTGCACACTACTTCAACCACTTCCCTACACTTAGCAAAGAACAGTTTGAAAGCAAAAAGCTGTCTGAAGAACAGGTACGTCAAAGTCTGCAATTTGCCATTTGGCGTCTAGAAAGTCTGTTCAGCTGGAATAATGACACGGTGAGCCAAACCCTGATGGACTTGGCCAATCAGATGGGCATCAAACTGCGTGACTTTATGCCGGCGTTCTTTATTGCGATTGCTGGTTCTACTGCCTCTACACCTGTCATGCAGACCATGGTCACCATTGGTCCTGATCTGACCTTTGCCCGTTTGCGTCATGCGCTAGAAATTGTCGGCGGACCAAGCAAAAAAGAGCTCAAAGTATGGGAAAAACTCAATGAAAGCTTAAAATTGCCGAAAAATGATGCAGTTGATGAAGCTTAATTAAATTTTTAGTTGACGTGTGAGTCTTATATCCATAATATAGCGCTCACACAGACTGGGGTCATAGCTCAGTTGGTAGAGCGCTACAATGGCATTGTAGAGGTCAGGAGT
>CANQWW010000116.1 GCA_947627655.1 uncultured Acinetobacter sp.
AAATTATTCGTACAAGTTTTTCTGAGTAGATCATGAGTTCAATCGTCGCAATCAAAGGTTTTAATGACATTCTCCCTACGCAAACCCCTGCTTGGAGACGTCTTGAACAGCATCTGTCCGGGCTGATGGATGCCTATGGCTATCAACAAATCCGTTTGCCGATTGTTGAACAGACCCATCTGTTTAAACGTTCTATTGGTGATGCCACCGATATCGTTGAAAAAGAAATGTACACCTTCCTGGATAAAGGTAATCCTCCAGAGTCGTTAACCTTACGTCCTGAAGGCACGGCAGGCTGTGTACGTGCCATGCTGGAACATAATCTGCTGCGTGGTGCTACGCCTAAAGTGTGGTATATCGGGCCAATGTTCCGTTATGAAAAACCACAAAAAGGTCGTTATCGTCAGTTCCACCAGTTTGGTGTGGAAACCTTTGGTGTGGCGACCGCTGATCAGGATGCTGAGCTGATCCTGATGACCGCACGTCTGTGGAAACGTATGGGCGTGGCGGATAAGGTTCAACTTGAACTGAATACGCTGGGTGAATCGGATGAACGTGCAGCTTACCGTGCGGCGCTGGTCGACTTCCTGCAAGCGCATCAAGCGGATCTGGATGAAGATTCACAACGTCGTTTGAGCACAAATCCGCTGCGTATTCTGGACTCTAAAGATGCCAAGACTCAAGCGATCTTGGAAAATGCACCGAAACTGCATGACTTTATGGGTGAAGAGACACTGGCGCATTTTAACCAGTTACAGCAGTATTTGACTGATGCTGGCATCAGTTTTGTGATTAACCAGAAACTGGTACGTGGCTTAGACTACTACAACAAAACTGTCTTTGAATGGACCACCACCCATTTGGGTTCTCAAGGTACCGTTTGTGCCGGTGGCCGTTATGATGGTTTGGTCGGTCAACTTAAAGGCAAGGCGGATCAGTCTGTGCCTGCGGTTGGTTTTGCCATGGGTATGGAGCGTTTACTGCTTTTACTCGAGCAGTTGCAAGATAATACGCCAGTACGTGATTGTGAAGTGTTCCTGGTCGCAGATCCGGCTTCTCAAGGCCAAGCGCTGGTGTTGGCTGAACAGATTCGTGATCAGCTGGAAGCTGCAAACAGTCGTATTCGTCTAAAAGTCGGTTCACAAGGTTCGATGAAATCACAGATGAAAAAAGCCGACCAGTCCGGTGCGATCTATGCCGCTATTATTGGCGAGCGTGAACTTGAAGCGCAGCGCTTTACGGTCAAAGAGCTGGCTACAGCAGAACAGTCAGATGTGCCATTTGCAGATTTTGTGGCATTTTTCACAACTAAAATTTCTTCAAAATAATCGATAAGACATTCAGAAAGGGGCAATTCCATGAGCGCGATTGGTGGTGATGAACAACTTGAAAGTTTGAAATCCTTCACGAAGAAGTATGGCTCTTCAATCATTACCGGTATTCTGGTTGCGCTGATTGCCTTTTTCGGATGGGAATATTGGCAGAAGAAAAACTTGGCCGAGTCGCAAATGCAGACCGCCAAGGTCCAGCAGTTGATGGATGACGCTGCAGCACTAGAGGGCGATGCTTTCGCCAAACTGGCCGATACGGCAGATAAAATTGTCAAAGAAGCGCCTGATTCTGCGCAGGCGATTCAGACTCAGCTGGTGATGGCCAAGCTGGCCTATGACAAGGAAGATTATGCTGCTGCTGAACGTGCCTTGAAGAAAGTCGAAAACTCGAAACTGGATGATGCAGGTCTGGTACAGCTGGTCAAACTGCGTTTGTCTTATGCTCAGCTGGCACAGAAAAAATATGATGCAGCCTTAAAAACGTTGGAAGCGGTCACTGAACCGGCCTTCAAGGCAACTGCAGATGAAGCACGTGGTGACATCTATGTTGCTAAAAATGATATTGAAAATGCCAAGAAAGTATATCAAAGTGCATGGGATGCTTTGGTAGAACGTAAAGAAGAACGTCAAATTTTACAAATTAAACTAGAAAGTGTAGGCGTATTGGTCGATGATCCTGAAATTGAACGCCCAATTATAGATACACCAGTGGAAGAAACTGAATGAATAGAAAATACAAAATCACCTGTGCCCTGACCGTCCTGACCCTTGCACTGGCAGGGTGTGCGGGTAAAACCATTAAAGTGGAAGAAGTCAAACCAAATCCACTACCAAAACTGGCGCAGGCGAAAACTTTGGTTCCTGTATTTTCTAACAGTGTGTCTTCGACCGATGCTGAGGATCCATTACGTCTGCGTCTTGATGTTGATAATGGCCTTATCTTTGCGGTCAATCCGAATGGTGAAGTGTCTGCTTATCAGGGCAAGCAGCGTGTCTGGCAGCAAAAAGTTACCAAAGCGGGTTTGAGTGCAGGCGTTGAAGCGGCTCAAGGACTGGTTGTGGTCGGCAATAGCAAAGGGCAGTTGTTTGCCTTGGATCAGCAAAGCGGTGAGCAGCGCTGGACAGCTCAACTGTCGGGTGCAATCTTGGCACATTCTCTGATTCATGCAGATCGTGTGATTACTGTGACCAATGATGGAACCGTTTTTGCCCATGAAGTCAACAGTGGTAATCAAGTCTGGACTTATAAGCTGCCTCAGGTACAATTCAGCCTCCGTGGGCAGGCCGCACCAGTTGCACTGGATCCGCGTCATGTCCTGATTGCTTCTGCAAATGGTTATGTTTATGCCTTGGACGCATTGACCGGTATACCAAAAATGCAGCGCCGTGTTGCCGTGTCGGATGGCCGCTCTGATATCCAGCGTTTAAATGACATTGATGGTGAACCGGTTGTTGCGGGACAGTTTCTGGTCACGACCAGCTATCAAGGTCAGGTGACCGTGCTGGATCTGGCCTCACAACAGGTGATCTGGAGTCAGGATGCCAGCAGTACTCAGCGTCCAGAAGTTGTGGGTAATGGTGTGTTTGTCGCACAAACGGATGGCAAGATTGTTGCCTATGAAATTACCTCAGGACAAAAGCTGTGGGAAAATGCCCAGCTGTTACATCGCCAGCTCAGTAACCCCGTGATGCTGGGTGGTGACCTGGTGGTCGGTGATCTGGATGGCGTATTACACCTGATGAATCCGTCCAATGGCCAGTTGATCGGTCGTTCTAAGACTTCAGGCGAAGTGCGTACCTTGCGTGTGCTGGACAATCAGCTCTATGTATCTACTCGAAAGGGTGCTTATAGCGTTTGGCAGAATCGTTAATTTTTCTTTGGCTTATGCTAAAATAAGCCAACCGTATTTTTGACGCGGGGTGATTGAATATTCAATGCCCCGTGTTTTTATTTATTTTAGGTTTAAATCCTATTTCCATTTTCTTCCAGAACTTTCTGATGTTCAGGCCATGTTTAGACCGCCTGATATTGAATAAAGGTTAATCTATGAAACCCGTAATTGCGCTCATTGGTCGTCCGAACGTCGGAAAATCAACTCTGTTTAACCAGATTACCAAGAGCCGTGACGCATTGGTGGCAGACTTCGCAGGTCTGACACGCGACCGTAAATATGGCGATGCTGTCTATCAAAATAAATCTTTTATTGTCGTGGATACAGGTGGTATCGGCGAGAATGAAGGCGGTATCGATTCTTACATGGCTGAGCAGTCCAAAACTGCGATTCATGAAGCAGATATCATCATTTTCGTGGTCGATGCACGTGCCGGACTGCTGGCTTCTGATGAGCAGATTGCGCGAGAACTACGTACCTTAGGCAAGAAGGTCTTCCTGGTGGCGAACAAGGTCGATGGCGTGCATGCAGAAGCAGCGCTGGTTGAGTTCTATAAACTGGGAATGGGCGAACCTCTACAAGTGGCAGCCAGCCATGGTCGTGGTGTTCAGCAAATGCTGGAAGATGTATTGGCTGATGTCCCTGAGGATGAATCTGAAGAAGAGCATGACAAGAACACCGGTCTGCGTCTTGCGATTATTGGCCGTCCAAACGTCGGTAAATCCACACTGGTGAACCGCTTGCTGGGTGAAGACCGTGTGGTGGCATTTGACCAGCCGGGCACCACCCGTGACTCGATCTATATTCCTTTCGAACGTGATGGTCGTCAATATACCTTGATCGATACTGCGGGTGTACGCCGTAAGGGTAAAGTCGATGAAATGATCGAGAAATTCTCGATTGTGAAAACCTTGCAGGCGATGAAAGATGCGCACGTGGCCGTGATTGTGGTCGATGCGCGTGAAGGTATTGTCGAGCAGGACCTGCACTTGATTGGTTATGCGATTGAAGCTGGCCGTTCCATTGTGATTGCGATTAACAAATGGGACAACATGTCCGAATATGATCGTAAGCAATGTAAGCTGGATGTAGAACGCCGCTTTGACTTTATTCCATGGGCGAAGATTCACCTGATTTCTGCCTTGCATGGTACAGGTGTCGGTGAGCTGTATCCATCGATTCACCGTGCCTATGAGTCTTCACATCTGAAAGTGTCTCCGGCAAAAATCACCCAGATTTTGCAAGATGCCGTAGAAGCACATCATCCACCGAAGGTACAAGGCCGTGCGATTAAAATGCGTTATGCGCATATTGGTGGTCAAAACCCGCCAACGATCGTGATTCATGGTAATAAGGTCGATAAGACTCCGGCGGATTATCGTCGTTATCTGGAAAATGTGTTCCGTAAAGTGTATAAACTGGAAGGTACACCTGTAAAAATTGAATTTAAAACCTCAGAGAACCCGTTTGAGGGGCGTAAGACTCAGTTGGATGAACGTACTGCTGCGCGTAAACGTCGTTATGTGCAGAAGTTCAAGAAAGCTGAGAAGAAATTTAAACGCGGTTAATCTGTGCTTTGAGTTTTAAAGAAAAAAAAGCCTGCATGTGCAGGCTTTTTTGTGGCGGTCTATTTTTCCTTATGGAGACATGGTCAAAGTAGGCTCGTATCTCTTACAATCAGACATCATATAAATAGGTGAAAGGTAGTTGTGGGCAGGCAGATTCAAATAGATGTATATCCTCTGACTCAGTGGCGGCCGGACACGGGCCTGGACCGCAGGGCACAGATTGCTGCACGAAAAGTTGAAGTCGCACAGCTGCGTAATCACTGTCTGTCACAGTATTTTGATGTAGAGGTTCAGGAGCAGGATATTGGCCGTAGTGCTTTCGGTAAGCCTTATCTGCAAGAATGTCCGGACTCTGCTTTTAACCATAGCCATAGCCAGAATTTTTATGCCATGGCCATGAGCCGAACAATCGGCAATATTGGTGTGGATATTGAAGATCTGAACCGGAAGGTGCGATTTCAGGCATTGGCAGAACATGCCTTTCATCCTGAAGAACTCGCATTGTGGCAGTCACTGGAGGGTGATCCAGCATACTGGTTTAAAGTCTGGACCACCAAAGAGGCGGTGCTGAAAGCCAATGGCTTGGGAATCCGGATCAATCTGAATGAACTGAATACCCAGCTGCATCCGGAGCAGGAGAGCGGTGTGTGTCGTATGGACGGGCTCGGAGTGTATGCCTATCAGAATTACCAGGTCGGCGACTGTATGCTAAGTGTAGCCTGGCAGGTGGAACAGTCCTGCCAAGATTTCAGTTTTCCGCAAATTCAGATCTATCAGCATCCTCACCAGCTGAATATTAAGAGACCTTAAGATTTTCGGGCAATCCAGAGATTGCTGAGGCGATTTACACACTGTGGACTCAGACGGGATAACTGGAACAGGAGCTGGCTTTTAAAGCCGACAGGATGATGAGTCGGTGCCAAGACATGATCCTTGCATTGCACCAGCTTGAAAATATCGCGCGCCACATCCTCTGCTGTAAGATGCACTCCCATTTTTTTGATACTTTCTGCCTGCATATCCTGCACCATGGCGGTATTTACAAAAAGTGGCATCACATCCAGAACGCGGATACCATGCGGGTGCCATTCAATATCCAGGCTTTCGGTCAGTCCGCGCACGGCAAATTTGCTGGTGGCATAGGAAGCCAGATCCGCCTGACCATAAATGGCCGATGCAGAAGACAGATTAATGACCCGGGCAAAAGCAGCGCGCTTTAGAAAAGGCAAAGCGGCATGACAGCCATGGAGGACGCCTTTGATATTAATATCTATGGTCCGTTGATGAGCTTCAATCGGCATCTGTTCAAATTTGCCCGAATATAAGACACCGGCATTATTGACCAGAATATTGATTTCACCGGCCCATTCTGCAAAATCATGCAGGGCCGCTTGCCAGGATTCGTAACTGACCACATCCAAATGCCCCGCTTTGGCCTGTGGCCCCAGTTGCTCTGCCAACTGTTCAGCCAAGGTGTGATTCAGGTCATAAATACCCACCTTATAGCCTTGGCGGTAAAATAGGCGTGCGACAGCGGCACCGATTCCTTGTGCTGCACCACTAATAAAGATACTGTGCATCTCTAACTCACTTCCATGTTGGTTATTTTTAGAGCATAACAAACATCGAGTAAAAAGTATTTTCTACTCTGTGTAAAGAAAGAGTAATCTACTATAATAAATAATATGGATGAAAATAGACATAAGTATATAATGTATATGTTTTTTTAATAAAATCTATTGATTTAAAATTGGTATAAACTAGGGAATATTTTTTTGAAATTAACACGCATCCACCACTGTAAAAACCTGAATCGAGAGAAGTACAAGCAACTTGAAAAACAAGCTGTTTTACTTGGTCGTGTTCGCAGTGAGGCGTGGTCTAAGTATGGTGCTCTTGCAGGTTTAAAGATCAGCGATAGAACTATTCGTGATGCGTGGATGAAAGAAGGTCGTGACTTTGGTGTATCAGCAAATGCGTGGAAAGAAACGCTACGTGATTGTATGGGTGACATTAAAGCCTATAGAGAAGCAGCAAAAGATAAGGTAAAGCAGGCAGTTCGCAAAAGAACAACATGCGATAAAGAATTAAAACGTCTTTATACCCTGCTTAAAAAAGATGAATGGACTACTGACAACTTCCTACATCGTCAGATGCGTAAACACTTTCAACATGGTGTGAACCATACGCACAATCAGATTATTGTTCGTGCAGATATGTGCAAAACCTTTGAGCTAAATGGTCAGTGTTGGCTTAAAGTCCCAAGTCTAGTTCCTCGACAAACTATTAAAATTCCATTAAACACGACTGTTGATTTTGCACCGCAAGGCACACTTAGAATCATTCTAAAAAACGGCAATGTTGAAGTTCATTCAATCTATGATGCAGTTGAAACACAAGATTGTGGTCAGGATACCGTAGGTGTTGATAAGGGCTACTCAGAAGCCTTCGTAGATTCTGATGGTGCTGTATATGGCGATGGTTTAGGTAAGCTGATCTCAATTGAATCTGATTACTTAAATCAGAAATACAAAAACAGAAACAAGTTAAGAGCAATTGCCAAAGCAAAGCCACATAAGAAGCAGAAAATTGAGTTAAATAATCTAGGTCGCAAGAAACTAGATAAGCGACAAGATGCTCAGAAAGCAAAACTCAAGACACTGATATTTACAGCAACTCACAAGCTGGTTGATAAAGCCCAAGTGATTGTGGCCGAGGATTTAACCTCACCAATTCAAAGTAAACGTAGCTATGGTAAAAATACCAATAGACGTTTAAACACATGGGTTAAAGGCTTATTAGCCGATGCCCTAACAGGTATATCTCACCGTAGAGGTTCTACGGTGCATCTAGTCAATTCTGCATACACTTCGCAAAGTGATTCTTTCTTACGTGGGCTTTTAATAGGCACACGCAAGGGAGATCGCTTTCATCGTTTTAATGGGGAAGTTGTGCAAGCTGATTGGAATGCTGCGAGAAACGTGCTTGCAAGATTAAACGACAATGAGATAAGTCGTTATACGCCTTACAAAACTGTAAAGCGTATATTGCAAGAACGGACTGACCGCTATAAGTCGGAACTGACCGACTCAGGCTCTAGTTACACGTTTGGCAACAAGACATTAACAGAGTGCGAATTAGT
>CANQWW010000117.1 GCA_947627655.1 uncultured Acinetobacter sp.
CAAATCTTCAGGATGGACCCCGCGGCCATTATCAATGATTTCAATCAGCGTACTGCCACCCTGCTCCACCCGGATAATCAGCTCGGTGGCCCCGGCATCAATCGAGTTTTCCAGCAGTTCTTTCACTACCGATGCAGGTCTTTCAATCACTTCACCCGCCGCAATCTGGTTCGCCAGTGCAGGGTCAAGTGAATGGATACGGCGTACGCTTAAATCATGATTCGACATGTGGAAATTGCTGCTCCAAAGCCTGTTGTAATGCTGAGTTTGAAGAGGTTAATGTTGCGGTACGTGTTAACTCATCTTCCGATTTAAGAATTTCAATGACCAGATCCGCTTCCGGAATTTCCTCACCGCCTTTGGATGGCCACTCAAACAGGAATAAGGCATTTGGCGTTTCAAGATAATCCCGGATACCCATCAGTTCCAGTTCATAAGGATCATTGAGACGGTATAAGTCAAAGTGAAAAATATCTTTCCCTTGAACCTGATACGGCTCAACCAGGGTATAGGTGGGACTTTTCACCGAACCCTGATGCCCGAGCTGCTGTAAATAATAGCGCGTCAGTGTTGTCTTGCCTGCCCCCAGGTCACCGATCAGATAAATCACTCCCGTATTAAAATTGGCTGCCAATACTTTGGCTAACTTTTGGGTATCTGCTTCATGATTTAGGGTGACAGTAAATGAATAAGGCATATGACTCACGACATGATTCAAAGGAACAAATATGATAGCATCGCCGCAGTTTAAAAGCCTATTCCACTGCATGAGAAACTGTATTTTTTCATAGCATCTGTTTCCTGACTGAGATTCGTCTGCCACCATGAGTTCATCTGCTGAATTTATCCCCCCAATGATCAATGGCGTGAGTGCCAGTAAAGTCTTCTTGCAGCCTTCTACAGCGACCACCGTCTATGCCTATTTGTGTCACCAGTTTGCGCATATCACGGCACAGGAATGGCAATCACGTTTTGCAGATGGCCTGGTTTATGATGCACAGGGACACAAACTCCAGCTGGATGCTCCTTTTCAGGCCAACACGCATTGCTTTTATTACCGTTTTTTAGCCCATGAAGTTCATGTACCTTTTGAACATCAAATCTTGTTTGAAAATGATCACCTCATGGTGGTGGATAAACCGCATTTCCTCACCATGAGTCCGACCGGACAATATGTGCAGGAAACCCTGCTGGTGCGTCTAAAACAACAGACTGGGATCGAGCACCTGACCCCGATTCACCGTCTGGACCGGGAAACCGCCGGTGTGGTATTAATCTCGAAAAATATTACTTCACGTGGACGCTATCAGCAGCTGTTTGCAACCCGTCAGGTGCAAAAGACTTATCATGCCATTGCCGGTTATCGTCCTGATCTACAATTCCCTCACAGCGTGTGCCTGCGTATGGATAAAGGTCAGCCGTTCTATACCATGCAGGTTTTAGAAGGTGAGTCGAACAGTGAAACCGAAATCACCTTATTAGAACACAAGGACCAGCTGGCAAAATACCAGCTCAAACCGCATAGCGGTAAACAGCATCAACTGCGCGTGCACTTAAACTTTTTGGGTATACCCATTCTGAATGATCCATTTTATCCTGCTGTCATGCATAAGGCAGAGAATGATTTCTCTGCGCCGCTACAATTACTCGCTCAACAGATTGAATTTATTGATCCGATTACACAAGAACGCCTGCAGTTTTCTTCTGCTCAGGCCCTGACATTGTAATGCAGCTGTCATTACGATTTATTTTCAGAATTGATCGTATAAGGATTGTATTTCAAATGTAATGGATTAAAATGAATGCGAAAAGTTAAGTATTTTAAAGCCTTGAATATATTATGAGAAAAACTGAAGTCTACCAAATACGCCTGGACTCTCAAGAAAAGAAACAAGCCTTTGCCGTATTTAAACAATTGGGAATTACGCCAGCGCAGGCGGTAAGACTATTTTTTAAACAGGTGGTGCTGACCAAGTCTATCCCCTTCTCCATCGAAAACCAGAATATTAATCTGGAACAGCTGATCAAGCTGCGTAAAATCAAGCAGGCAGAAAGTATCTCTTTAAGTACCACAACCCTCCTTGCCGACACAGCAGAACAGGAAAAGTTGAATTTATCCAGTGATGATGATCACTTTGATTTGTTTGAAGAACTGAATGCCATTTTGGGAGAAAGTGACAAAACTTAACAGTGTCGCATTTTTAAACAATTTCCTAACTTATAACACTTCGAACTTCGTTATGCTTTCTGGACATAGAATAATAATCCGTCATGGAGTATGACATGCTGGTTCGACGTGCCCAAGTAGAAGACCTACAACAGCTTGCTGTTTTATTTGATGAATATCGCCAGTTTTATGGCACCTCTTCCAATCAGGAACTGTCCTACCAGTTTCTGAAACAGCGTTTTGAAGATCAGCAAACCGTCATTTTTATTAATAGCAAGGATGATATCTTTACTGGCTTTATCCTGCTTTATTTAAGATTTTCTTCGGTCGCCTGCTCAATCTATTATATTCTGGATGACGTCTATGTCACGCCAGCCTATCGTCGCCATGGGGCTGCACGCCAGCTAATTGATACAGCAATTTTATTTGCCCGACATGAAAAAGCCTTAAGAATTAGTCTGGAGACACAGAAAAATAATGAGCAGTCGCACAAACTGTATGAGTCGATGGGCTTTATGCGTGATGATGAGTTTGTGACTTATCACTGTTTTTTAAAATAAACTTTAGATCGGCTCCATGCGGAATTTTGCCTGTGCGATCTGCGCTTCAGTGAGGTAAATCCATTCACCTTCAGGCAGATCATTCAGCGACAACTGGCCAATTTGTGCCCGATGCAGTTTTTCGACCTTATTGCCGACTGCTGCCAGCATACGCTTAACCTGATGATAAACTCCTTGATGGATCGTCATTTGTAGACGTTTTTCCTCCAGTCGCTGTACATCTGTTGCAGCATAGACGCCCTTTTCATTGCGCAGTTCTACGCCCTGCTCTAATTGCTGGATTTGCTCATCTGTAACAGGATCAGTCGTTTGCATTTGATACACTTTGGCCACATGCTTTTTCGGATGGGTTAATGCCTGCAGAAACTGTCCGTCATCTGTCAGTAACAGCAAGCCGGTCGTGTCCTGATCCAAGCGCCCAACACACTGAATACCACGATTCATCAGTAAATCATCAAATAACTCAAACACACTAAAATGATGCGTGGCCTGATGAGAACATTCATAGCCTTGCGGCTTGTTCAGCGCGATATAGACTTTTTCACGGTATTGATAGCTTTCTGCATAAACACTAAATTCAGGCTGATTCAAATCCAGCTTATATTTTGGGTTATCGATGACCTCACCCTGAATGCTCACAGCGCCATTTTTAATCAGTTGCTGGCAATACTTACGCGAGCCAAAACCTTGTGACTGCAGCATTTTTTCCAGAAGCATGCTTATTCATCTCTAAACTTGATGTTCAAGGGTTATTCTATACTGAATTTTCCAAGCCTGGTTGAGCATTATTCGGGATTAGTCTCGGTTGCTGAAAAGGTCTACAATAGTGTGATTATTCTCTTAAATTTAGAACCATGTCTCAATTTGATTTTAATTTGGTTGTTCTGCTGATCTTACTGGCTTGCGGTATTTTTAGCCATAATACCGCGGTGACGATTGCTGCCGGAGTGCTACTGGTACTCAAGATCACGCCGCTAAATGAATTGCTGCCTTTTGTACAGACACATGGACTGAATATCGGGATTATTATCCTGACCATTGGGGTATTGGCGCCGATTGCCAGTGGAAAAATCCCAGGTGACAGTATTCTAAAATCTTTCTTGAGCTGGAAATCTTTGCTGGCAATTGCTGTGGGTGTGTTTGTGGCTTGGCTTGGTGGACGTGGTGTAAAACTCATGACCAACCAGCCTGATGTGGTGGCTGGGTTATTAATTGGGACAGTCGCTGGGGTGGCTTTCCTACGTGGTGTGCCGGTGGGCCCATTAATTGCGGCAGGGATTTTATCGTTATTGATTAGTACGCAATAAGTGCAAGTTCGCTGCTTTTGTTCATTGCGACTCAGCCGCTTAATACAGACTACGAAGCTCGATGGTCTAATGGACCATTTGAGGTTGTTTAGCTTTAAGTCAGTATTTTATCCTCACCTGCAAAATGAACTTGGCATCGTTTGAGCGCTTTTGTATCGCAGTCATTTATTGTTGCTGGAGTGAAAATAACAAGACTTTTTTCAGGATTGAAAAATATATCTTTATCTCAATCCTGTGAGTGGCCTCTATATCACTGGCCACTTCAGTATATGCTGGAGATAAAGCCACGACTCAACCAACAGCATGAATAGCTTAAAATACCAATTAATCCTTTAAAGTATAAACCATACTTTTCATCGTTTTGCCATTTTCTAAATACACCATAACAGGCACCCGCTGATATTCCTCACCTTCAAATTCATCTAAAGCATCCCAATGCTGGCTTAAAGACTCCGATAAAAAGACATAGCCTTGCACAGACTCGCCATCATCACCCAGTTGTATACCCGGGCTCCCCAATTCGGCACCCCAACCACGCTGCTCTAAATGACCTTTGATATAGCCTGCTTGCCATGTTCCACCAATGACCTCCATGACATGCGCATTGGGTTGATTGGGACGTAGCGTCCCGTAGACAAATAAACTCTGCATTTGCAATTTCCCAAGATGTGCATCTGGTTTATGCTACAAACAGAAGCGCCAAACGTACCTGATCATAACCCATACGCGGACTGGTTAACTCGACAATCGGGCGTAATTTGATAGATCCATCGTCATTGAAATGATCCGAATTTTGACGCTTGGTTAAACGCTTATAAATCTTACGCACCTGCTCCACTACTTCTTCGCCTGGATGAGCAACTGAAATATCCAGCCCCTGCTCTTTTTGCAGTCGACCTAAATGGTTAATAATGGTGGCAGGTGTTAAGCCGCGCTCAGTGGCAATATCGGCAATATCATAGCCTTCTTCAAACAATTCACGCGTTTCATCCAGCGTTGCAGCAGCATAGTTTTGCTTGCCGCCATTTTTCGCCAGTTTCTTCTCATTACGCTGAATTTCAGTTTCATTCAAGGTACCGCCACAATGGCGAATAAAGGCATGGTGTTGCTTCGTCAGATCTATATTTTCAAAATGTTCTTCAGCTTCACTCGACAACTCCTGAAAACGGCGGTCGGCTTTAATCGCCAGACTGTCCAGTTCCAGTGCCTGTTCATTAAAGCCTTTTAGACGTAAACCATCCAAAGTTTTTAACCGCGAAAGTGCGACATAGCCCTGACCATTTTCAAAAGTATGGCTCAGATCAATTTCTGCTGCTTCCAGGGTCATGCCTTGAGATTTATGAATGGTGATTGCCCAAGCCAGACGTAATGGAATCTGCTGGAAGCTGGCAATGGCTTTACCGGCTTCATTTTCTACCGACCAGGTTTCCGGCTCGACCAATAACGTCGTTCCATCGGTGAGTTTAACTTTAGGCAGTATTCCAAATTCGTCATCTTCTTCAAAACCGATCACTTCGCCCAGACTGCCATTGATATAGCCGAGATCAAAGTTATTTTTTACAAACATGACTTTGGCATGTTTTTTCAGGTTCAGGTTTTCTGGCGCCCGTACTGAAGATTTCAGGGTTTCAATCAGTTTTTCATTACCATCACAACGCGCATCAAACTGACGCGGTTCATTCTCAATTTCATTTAAATGACGGAAGTTAATACTGTCTACATCCATATTATGGGTATAAAGACGGGTATAGGTCTCGCCAATATTCTGGTTGCGGGTTGCCTGTAAGGCGGCACGATGTTCTGAACTAATGGCCTGGGCCCGGATTGCATTCAGGATATCATTTAAATAATCATTGCCCTGACGGTGCTGCTCGGTGAGATAACAAACCCGGAATTTAGCTTCAACCCAGGCATCTGACATAAAGCAGAACTTGTCCCGGTTACGTTCGTCATTTTTACCTACCGGTGGCAACTGGAAGAAATCTCCCGCCACAATCACCTGAATCCCGCCAAAAGCCTCATCAGATTCTTTAAAATATTTCAGTACCTGATTGACCAGATTGAGCTGCTTGGCATGCAGCATGGAAATTTCATCAATGATCAGCACCTGCGCATTTTCCAGATGTTCTTTCAGATATTTGCGCTCTTTCATGCGCTTCAGGTCGTCTTCTGACAAGAAGTCCTTGATGCCAATACCTGCCCAGGTGTGAATGGTCATGCCATTCATATGTGTTGCAGCAATACCGGTAGATGCGGTAATCGCGACAGAGACCTTACGGGCTTTCAGATAATTAATATATTGATTCAGGGTATAGGTTTTCCCTGCACCAGCCGAGCCTGTGAGAAATACATTTTCGCCCGCTTTGAGGAGTTTCAGTGCAGTTTCCTGTTTCATATGACCTATACCATGGAAGAACGGCTATAGCCTAACGACTTTTTTCATAAAAGTTAAGTCAGTGCTGACGGACTTATTGACGACTCTGCGACAACTCGTGACGATCGGTGTTTAAAATATTATCAATCTGACTGCATTACTTGCTGATTCAACCAACTGACAAAGTGAATGGCGATCTGACCATATTGCAATTCAGCTTTTTGATTATTGGGATATTCCAGCTGATCAAAAATGATTTCTCGATCCCGTATATGACAACCCAAAAGCAGTGGCGTAGCTAATGCTGAATGACTGACATGGAAGACGACATACTCCCCTTCAATAATGCGCTGAGCATAACTGGCGGCCAGACAGTTGCGAAAGTTTCTCGCCTGCGCAATGATCTGTTCAATGGTTTTCAGTTCCTGAAAATCCCAACCCTGATAATGAACAACAGGAAGCTGTGTCAGGCTGTGCCACTGCTGCAAGGCAAAGTCCTTTTTTAACCGGGCAATAATTTCCTGTTTCTGAATCTGATCATGCCAGGCAATGGCCTGAACAAATAAGCCGTTCCAGGTCAGATTCTTCGGAATGTTTTTATGTTGTAAGAAATACTCCACCAGATAATCGCGTACATAACCCTCAAAGAGCGATTCCCGGACATTTCCTTCCTGCATATAAAATAGCTGCCTGAATTCGGTCAGTGGAATCCGGGAACGCTGCAATTCTGCATAAAAACCCCGGTGTTGCTGAGTTTGCGGGCCTATATATTGCTGTACTGTTTCCGGCAAATGTACTGTGACTTTATGCAGATGCAGCATGTAGGCCTGCATCACCCGGCTGAGACCGGTATAAACTTTTTTGATGCTGCTATCCTGCATTTTGGCCACATCGCGCATCAGTCCGAGCCATTCATCCAGATAGAGAATAGAAGGACTGATCGCTATCCGATGATCATGAATGGCCTGCCGTGTACCTTTCAGAACCACAGACTGGTTATCCGGATGCTGGAACCATTGCTGCTCAATGGCATACTGATGCACACTATGAATGAATAAACGCGCCGAGACATACTGAAAATACTGCAAAGTTGCCAGAATCACTTGTGGATGGAACGAATGTGTATCCAGAAAACTGATGGCCGTTACTGCCACCCGTACACTGCTGTGCTGAATATTGATACTGATCCAGTCTACAACCTCAACCGATTGTCTAAACAGCCAGTTCACCACCCGACTACAATCAAACAGCGGCAATTTAGCCACTTTTTTCTGCCATAAATGCTGCTGTGATTGCAGAAAATGGGCCTTACACAGTAAATCGTCTCGCTGCCAGGCCTCCCGGTTCATTAAGCGGGCAAAGCCCAGCATATTGCGATGTTCTAAGGCATGTCTGAACAATAATTCAATATCATGCCCATGT
>CANQWW010000118.1 GCA_947627655.1 uncultured Acinetobacter sp.
TCAGCTACACCATCAGGTAATAACCATGTCTCTGAAATGGGCATGTTGTAAACCTAAATTCTTGTCAGCGCGGAACAAATCCGCATAAAAAAATCGGGAGCACACCCGATTTCTCCTAGTCTAGCACGATCGCCTGAGCTGTGCATCGCAATTTTTATAATTTTCTCCGTCTGACTAAATTAATAACAGATGCATTACGATCCTCTTCCAAACACCTGAATAAACTTGCCATTCAAAAAACCAATAGCTCTACATACAATGCCTACTCTATTCTAATTGATAGATAAAAAAGGATATTTATGCCAAACAAACTGCTTATGAGCGGTGTCTTCTTCACACTGCTTGCCTCTTTAACGGGTTGTGAACAAAAAAACACCACGGTATCCGAACAACATACAGCATCAGCAAATGCCTCTCTCCCAAACAGTGAGCCTGCAGCTGAAGTGGTAAAAACTTGGCCTGAGGAGGATGACAGTAAAACTGGAACCCCTGTCTTAGGTTTTAAACTGGGTGATTCTACTTATCAATCAGTAACACGCAACCTATCGGGGTGGGATGATTTAGGAATCAATGGTTATAGCCAGGGTAAAATGATTACCACCAATGGCAACGGCTATGGTGTGGATCATCTCAAGAAAGTCACCTATATCTTCGCACCAGATGAATCATTACAGGCAGTTCTCATGCAGATTGATAACCGCGACAAAATGGGCAATGAAAGCTTTAAAAAATTTAAAAGCTATATTGAACAGCGTGGCTATAAACGGATCAGCAATCAGGAACCCTTTGTCGGCAACCAATATGCTGAATATGTCACACCTAATGGAGATAATATTGAAATCAGTGCACCGCATCTGAGTTTTGATCTCAATATTGATTATCAGACTGCGGCTTTTATCAAGTCATTTAATACCATGCAGCAGCAACAAAAAACTGCACAGACCAATGCCGAGGCAGCTCAATTCTAAGTTTATTTAAGTCTAAATATTCGGGAGAACTGTTTTCCCGAATATTGTGGCCACATTAATTGTGCAATTTCGGGACTGTACAACTGAGTATTTCAGCAATCACCTTTAATCACCATTTGGTCTCAGTATGCTCACCTCAAAAAATTCAAAGTATTCTTTTTTTGGTCACAACAGGATAAAAGTCATGTATTTAGCAGTGTGCTTTGCGATCAAAGTATGATGTATCTTATTCATATATCTATTGGCACTACAGTACTTTAGCTATAACGTGAATGAAAGGTCACTACAAATCATATTTATGGATTGACTCAACCATTCTATTGGTCTGTAAAAATCAAGGTATGACTGTGATTAGCCAGCATAGAAAAAACATAAAGTCTGTTCAACGAGCAAAATCTGGTAAATATCCCTTAAAATAGCACGATAAAATAGAAACATTGTTCAGCCTATTGCCAGGACCATACAGTTTAGTAATGAATAAAGCTCGTCGTTAATATGTCGGTTTTTTAACTCGGGTTCATGCTTCGTTAGGTGCATACCCATTGACCCATCGACGAAATAAACCAACTTTCCAGACGATGGAGTCAGTGGCTTAAACAGAATTAAGATTCGATAGTTTTGTCATTAAAAATTCATCACAAGGGCAAAGCTGTGGTACTTTTCACGGTCTGTAAAGGAATTTCCGTTTTGACACTTTGTACGCACGGGATCTGGGTTAAATGATGAATCTGAAATTTACGATAGGCATCCAGATCGGCCACCACAATTCTTAAAAAGAAGTCACAATCTCCTGCCATCAACTGACATTCCACCACTTCAGGCATGTCTTTAATCGCCTCAGCGAATTGATCAACGACTGCGGCCTCCTGTGACTTTAACCATATGCGCGCAAAGACACTTAAACCCAGATTCACTTTTTGTGGATTGAGTAACGCCACATAGCGCTCAATCACGCCTTCATCTTCTAATTGTTTGACTCGTCGCAAGCAAGGTGATGCCGATAAACCAACGCGCTGCGCCAGTTCATTGTTTTGCAAACGGCCATTGTGTTGCAATTCATGCAAAATACGTTTATCTAAATGATCCATACCCACCTTTAGCATATAAAGTCTTATTTTATTCATCCAGAGCAATTAAATACCAAATAACCGTCCTTTTAGCCAATAAAAAACACTTAATAGCCGAAAAACCACCATAAAATATGCTCTTATTTACCCGGGTTCAGGAATCTTCCGATGTTGCTCTTTAAAACAGGCACCATGCCAGTCACTGCTGCTACAGATTTCAGTGAATTCCAGCGTGGGATGAAAGATTCTGTTCCGATGTTACTCGGTATTATTCCTTTTGCACTGGTACTAGGGGCAACTGCAGTTCAGAAAAACTTTAGTTTACTGGAAGTCCCTCTCTTAACCGGACTAAATTTTGCTGGAGGTTCCGAGTTTGCTATTTTGCAAGTCTGGACCAGTCCCGCAAATTTATTATTGCTGATGTTTATTACCTTTCTGGTCAATAGCCGGCATCTCCTGATGGGTGCCAGTCTGGCACCCTATTTAAAACACCTGCCCAATCGTAAAGTCTTACCTGCGCTGTTTTTTATGGTAGATGAAAGCTGGGCACTGAGTCTGGCTGATGCACAAAAAAAACAGGCCCAGTTAGGTTATCGGGCTGCATTTAGTATGCCCTACTATGCGGGCTTATGTTTCTGCCTCTATCTTATGTGGGTAGGATTTACCACCTTGGGGGCCATGACCGGCCCAGTGCTGGGCGACATCAACCGTTTTGGTTTTGACATGGCCTTTCCGGCAGTGTTTTTAGTCCTGTTACGTGGCATGTGGAGAGGCTTTACTGCTGCGCGTCCATGGCTGGTGAGTCTGATCTGTGCAGCATTGGCCTATTTATATTTACCCGCAGGCTGGTATGTACCCGTGGGTGCACTCAGCGGCATTGCTTCAGCCTTTTATTTTACGCGTGAGGATGCAGCATGATCGCCATGAATACCCTGCTTGCAATTGTACTGGTGGCTTTTACCACCTATCTCACCCGTATTCTGGGCTATATGCTGCTCAAGAATAAAACGCTAAGCTCAAGACAACGCAAGATTCTGGAAGTTGTCCCTGGCTGTGTACTGATTTCCGTTATCGCCCCGTATTTTGTCAGAGACAATCCAGCTGATCTGATCGCGATTGCCCTAACTTTCGTGGCTGCAACGCGTTTTGGTCTGCTGCCAACCGTAGCGATCAGCATGCTGTCTGCGGCAGTATTGCGCGCTGTACTGGTTTAAAACCCGCCTCCCCAGCATGCGCTCCATTCCATCAACTTCAAGCAAGCAAATGGCAGTCGGTTATTTCTTATGCTCGACCACTTGGGCCAGCAAATTCACCAGCTCGGCATTTTGCAGCTCCACCTGCTGCAACTTGGCCGTGGTCTGATCCAGCACTTCCTGCTGTACATGCATCTTTTTGGCCAGATCCTGCATAATTTCTAAGGTTTTTTTCAGGTTACTTTCCAGATTAGCCACTTTTTCTTCCACTGCTACGCCTTCATAAGCCGTGTTCGGCTCAACCTGATTAAAATGCAGCCAGATCAGAAAAATGACTGCCAAAGTCAGCAGCGTAATAAAGCCCCATATCAATAACATTATTTTGCTCTTTTAGTTGGTCGCCTGAGTTTTATCTTAACTAAAAATTCAGGCGCTATTGTAACGATTCTATCGGATTATCCACCGCACAGATCGGCTGGCTGGCAAGATTAATTCCTTTATACATCAATATAATGCAATATACAGCAAAACCCGTCTTGCCATGAAGCCAATTTAAGCTTGGAAAGAATGACATAAATCCAGCAAACGGTTGGCATAGCCCCATTCATTATCATACCAGGCAAATACTTTGGCCTGTTTTCCCACCACCAGCGTCTGGGTCATATCTACAATTAATGAATAAGGTGAATGATTAAAATCTGAAGATACCAAAGGCTCATCCGTGATTGACATGATCTCGGCATAGTCCTGATCGGCTGCCTGGCTCAATACTTCATTCAACCGGTGGCCGGTAATAGATGACTGCGTCACAAAGGTCAGATCAATCGCAGCCACATTAATGGTCGGCACACGGATCGAATAACCATCTATACGATGCTCCATCTTTGGCATGACCTGCTTTAAAGCCCCTAAAGCAGATGATGTGGTTGGAATAATGTTCTGTCCTGAAGCCCGCGCTCGGCGCAAGTCACGATGGGCATGATCCAGTACCGACTGATCCGCTGTGACTGCATGGATTTCTGTCATTAGCGCCGTATCAATCCCAAAGGCATCATCGATAATTTTTACCAGAGGCACTAGCGCTTGCGTGGTACAGGAGACACTGGAAATAATCTGATCGCTGCTTTTCACTTCGCCATGATTTACGCCATAGACGATTGCAGCATCGACGCTATCAAATGGCGCTGCCCCGATAATCACCCGCTTTGCACCGGCAATAATATGTTGGGTGGCTGCCTCACGCGAACGGAACAGGCCGGTACACTCCAGCACCACATCTATATTTAAGTCCTGCCATGGCATGTTCACCGGCTGTGCTTCGCATAGCACTGCAACGCTTAACTTTGCCTCTCGATAGCTCACCTGCAAAAAGGCATGCTGGTCTTGATAACTTAATTCAACCTGTCCAGGAAAACGTCCATGGGTGGTGTCATATTTAAACAGATGCAATAAGGTTTCAACGTCTGCAATATCATTAATGGCGACGATTTCAAAATTAAAATCTTTCGGATTTTCAAACCATGCACGTAACACATTGCGGCCGATTCGTCCAAAACCATTAATTGCGATACGTTGCATTGAGCTTCCTTTAGCGCTATAAAACTGGGTGGGCTTTATCTTAATAGAATTATCGAGCTGACTGATAACTATTCAGTTAAAACCTGCAAAAATTACCGAGAACGCCCAATTATTCACCGAAAAATTCATGCTTTTATCAGGTTGACCCAGCCTTTAGCGAGTGTAGATTTAAAATAAATTGCTGTTCTGACAATAGCTTTTGATTTTAAAAAGCATTTATCTGAAATAAAGCCTATTCATTCCTTAGAGTTTTATAATCTATAAACAGGAAAATCATTGGTCGAACAGGCATTTTCCGTTATAATTTGGCGTTTTTAAAAATTTAAGCCCCGCATAGCAGCAAAGAACCAACCTTCTTGTCAGACTGCCTTGCTTTTGCCAAATCGAAAATTATGGAGTGACTTGGTTGTGAGTACTCGTTTTATGACATCAGCTGAAATTCGCGAAGCTTTTTTAAGCTATTTTGAATCGCAAGGGCATACACGTGTCGCGTCGAGTTCTCTGGTTCCTGCCAACGACCCAACATTATTGTTCACCAATGCTGGTATGAACCAGTTTAAAGACTGCTTCCTGGGTCTAGAAAAACGTGATTATGTTCGCGCAACAACATCACAAAAATGTGTACGTGCTGGTGGTAAGCACAACGACTTAGATAACGTGGGCTATACCGCACGTCACCATACCTTCTTTGAAATGCTGGGTAACTTCTCGTTTGGTGATTATTTCAAACGTGATGCCATCAACTTTGCCTGGGAATTCCTGACTGGCGACAACTGGCTGGCGTTACCTAAAGACAAACTATACGTGACTGTGTACCACACAGATGACGAAGCATTTGATATCTGGAATAAAGACGTTGGTCTAGATGCCAGCCGTATCATCCGTATCGGTGATAATAAAGGCGAAAAATACGCATCGGATAACTTCTGGGCCATGGGTGATACCGGTCCTTGCGGTCCTTGTTCTGAAATCTTCTTTGACCATGGTGATCACATCTGGGGTGGCCTGCCTGGTACGCCTGAAGAAGATGGCGACCGTTTCATCGAAATCTGGAACAACGTATTCATGCAGTTCAACCGTACTGCGGATGGCGTACTGCACCCTCTTCCAGCACCTTCTGTTGATACAGGCATGGGCCTTGAGCGTATTTCTGCTGTTCTGCAACATGTCAACTCAAACTACGAAATCGACCTGTTCCAAAACCTGCTTAAAGCTGCTGCTGAAATTATCGGTTTAGACACATCTGAACTTGAAGCAAAAGCACAAGCTGAAAACAAACCAGTTGATTACCCCGCTTCTCTTAAAGTTGTTGCTGACCATGCCCGTTCATGCTGCTTCCTGATTGCAGATGGCGTCAATCCTTCTAACGAAGGCCGTGGTTATGTGCTACGTCGTATCATCCGCCGTGCCGTTCGTCATGGTAATAAATTGGGTGCGACGGGTTCATTCTTCCACAAAATGCTGCAGCCTCTAATTGATGTGATGGGCGCAGCATATCCTGAACTTGCAGCAAACCAAGCACGTATCGAAGCACAGCTTCTGAAAGAAGAAGAACAGTTCGCAAAAACTTTAGAGCAAGGTCTAAAATTGCTTGAAGGCGAACTGGCACAGCTAAAAGGTTCTGTAATTCCGGGCGAAGTAGTATTTAAACTTTACGACACTTATGGCTTCCCGACTGACTTAACTGCCGATATCGCACGTGAACGTGATTTAACCATTGACGAAGCTGGCTTTGAAAAAGAGATGGCGGCGCAACGTCAACGCGCACGTGATGCCGGTAAATTTGCCATCGACTACAACAGCGTAGTTAAAGTTGAAGGCGAAACTCAGTTTGACGGTTACGATGCAACTGCAGGTGAAGGTCAAATCATCGCAATCTACAAAGATGGCGAACAAGTGGATGAAGTCGTTGAAGGTGATGAAGCTTTAATCGTTCTAAACCAAACCCCTTTCTATGCAGAAAGCGGTGGTCAAATCGGTGATACAGGTCTGTTCAAAAACGAGACCGGTATTTTCGAAGTGCAAGATACCAAGAAATCTGGTGGCGCGATCGTGCATCAGGGTATCGTGACCATGGGTAACCTCAAAGTTAGCCAAAACGTTGCAGCAACGGTTAAAGCCGAGATTCGTGCTGCGACAGCGCGCAACCACTCTGCAACTCACTTGCTGCATGCTGCCCTACGTCAAATTCTAGGTACGCATGTACAACAAAAAGGCTCATTGGTTGCATCTGACGTGTTACGTTTCGACTTTGCCAACGACCAACCTGTGACTTTCGAACAGCTGCAAGAAATTGAACGTCTGGTCAATGCTGAAGTGATTGCGAATACGCCTGTAACGACTGAACTACTCGACATCGAATCTGCGAAAGCCAAAGGCGCAATGATGTTGTTCGGCGAGAAGTACGGTGAAGAAGTTCGCGTCCTGTCTATGGGTTCAGTGATTGATGAGAAAAACTTCTCGATCGAGCTGTGTGGCGGTATTCATGTGAAACGTACCGGTGATATCGGTCTGTTTAAAATCACCTCTGAAGGTGGTGTCGCGGCAGGTGTACGTCGTATTGAAGCAGTGACAGGCACGAAAGCAGTTGAAGCTGTACAGAAAGTCGACCGTGATGTTCAATATATCAATGGTTTACTCAAAGCACAGAATCACCAAACTGTAGAAAAAGTTGAAGCTGTGGTTGACACTGCGCATCAATTGCAAAAGCAAATTGAACAGTTAAACCAGAAACTTGCCGGCCTTCAGGCGGGTGAACTTCTTAGTCAAGTTCAAGAGCTTGCTGGTCGCAAAACACTCATCACAACTGTTCAGGGGATGGATGCAAAAGCGTTACGCAACCTGCACGACGGTGTGAAATCAAAATTAGAAAATGCAGTTATTGTGCTTGCAGGTGTAGAGGGTGACAAGGTGAGCTTGATCGCATCTGTAGCGAAAGACTTTACTGCTTCTATTAAAGCAGGCGACATCATCAAACATCTGGCGACTGAGCTGGGTGGTAAAGGTGGTGG
>CANQWW010000119.1 GCA_947627655.1 uncultured Acinetobacter sp.
AAGTGGTAAGGCACCGGGTTTTGATCTCGGCATCCGTTGGTTCGAATCCAGCTACCCCTGCCATCTATTCCCATATTTCCTAGCCGCCAAGGGTGCTTCATGCCCAATCTTGTCGTTTTTAGTGGAACCGCGCATCCACAATTCGCTCAAAAAGTCGTAAGCCATTTACATATTCCTCTAGGTGCAGCTTCTGTTTCCACCTTTTCTGATGGTGAAATCGCTGTCGAAATTACAGAGAATGTACGTGGTAAAGACGTATTTATCGTACAACCTACTTGTGCCCCTACCAACAATAACCTGATGGAAATTTTGGTAATGGCCGATGCATTGCGTCGTGCAAGTGCGGGTCGTATTACTGCCGTAATCCCTTACTTCGGTTATGCTCGTCAAGACCGTCGTCCTCGTTCAAGCCGTGTGCCAATTACTGCCAAAGTCGTTGCCGACATGCTGACGACTGTGGGTATTGACCGCGTAGTGATGATTGACCTTCACGCTGACCAGATTCAAGGGTTCTTCGACATTCCAGTAGACAACATCTACGGTACTCCTGCTTTGCTTGCTGACTTACGTCAACAATCACACAACAATCTGATGGTGGTTTCACCTGACGTTGGTGGTGTGGTTCGTGCACGTGCAGTTGCAAAACAAATGGGCGATATCGATCTTGCAATCATCGACAAACGTCGTCAAAAAGCCAATGAGTCGCAAGTCATGCACTTAATCGGTGACGTTAAAGGTCGTGACTGTGTGATTGTTGACGACATGGTCGATACAGCGGGTACCCTGTGCAAAGCAGCAGATGCATTGAAAACTTTCGGTGCTCGTAAAGTTGTTGCTTATGCCACTCACCCGGTATTGTCTGGTAAAGCACTTGAAAATCTGAAAAATTCTGTCATCGATGAACTGGTAGTCACTGACACCATTCCGCTTTCAGAAGAAGCTCAAGCACTTGGTAAGATTCGCCAGGTTTCAGTAGCAAGTATGGTTGCTGAAACAATTCGTCGTATTAACAACGAAGAATCTATTAGCGCAATGTTCGATTCTTATCTATAATAGTGCGCTGAATTTCCAAAGCCCTGCCATTTGGCGGGGCTTTTACTCACCAGACTGGTCGCAAGTCTGGTTCATTTAAACTTAAATAGGATGTCTATCATGGCAAACTTCGTATTAAACGCAGCAGCACGTGAAGAAGCAGTACAAGGGAAAGGTGCGAGCCGCCGCCTTCGTCTTCAAGCTAAAGTTCCAGCAATCATCTACGGTGGCGAAGCAGCTCCTGTAGCCGTTACTCTTGAACTTCGTGAGCTTGTTAAAGCTTTAGAAAGCAACGCATTCTTTGAAGAAGTTGTTGAAATCAACATCGACGGTAAAACTGAAAGCGTTAAAATTCAAGCGCTTCAACGTCACCCAGCGAAAAACACGCCTATGCACGCAGACTTCAAACGCGCATAAGTGTTAATGGTGTAATTAGTGTCAAATATTTCACTGATTGTTGGTTTGGGCAACCCAGGTTCTGAGTATGCCCTGACCCGCCATAATGCAGGTTTCTGGTTCGTAGAACGCCTTGCAGATCAATATGGCATTTCCCTTAAAAAAGACCCCAAATTCAATGGATTTAGCGGTCGAGGTACGATCGAAGGTCAAGACGTCCGTCTACTTCTACCCACCACTTTTATGAACCTTTCCGGTAAAAGTGTTGTGCCCTTTGCCAAATTCTACAATATTGCACCTGAGTCAATCCTGATTGCTCATGATGAACTGGACATGAATCCCGGTATCATTCGCTTAAAAACGGGCGGTGGTCATGGTGGTCATAACGGTTTACGCGATATCGTGCCCCACATTGGTCCAAACTTCCATCGTTTACGCATTGGTATTGGCCATCCCGGTTCAAAAGAACGTGTTTCCGGTCATGTACTGAGTAAAGCACCAAGCAGCGAACAAACCTTGATGGATGATGCAATTGCACATGCGCTTGCGCGTGCCAAGATGCTGGTCAATGGTGAAGTACAACAGGCCATGAATCAAATCAATGCCTATAAGCCAAACTGATCATTCTATTAATTGTTGAACAATCTTTCTTGCCATCTGGTGCATTTCGGAGCAAAATGCGTTTGCTCGATTATTCACCCTGTAACAAGTAAGACTGATTTCACCATAAGATCAAAATCTTAGGTCCACTAAGGAGACGCTAAATGCTATCTCGTTTATTAAAAGCTAAAATCCACCGTTGTGTCGTGACACAAGCAGAATTACATTACGAAGGTTCTTGTGCAATTGATGGCATTCTGCTGGATTTGGCAGGTATCCGCGAATATGAAGAGATTCATATGTGGAACGTGACGAATGGTAAGCGTTTTACCACTTATGCCATCCGTGGTGAAGAAGGTTCAGGCATCATTTCTGTAAATGGTGGTGCTGCGCTGCAAGCTGATGTTGGTGATCTAATGATTATCGCAACTTTCGGTGATTTCACTGAAGCAGAAGCTGATGCACACAAGCCGCGTTTGGTCTATGCAAATCCGAACAATACTGTGAACCACACAGCGAACTGTATTCCGGTTCAAGTGGCTTAAGCCCCAAATTCTAAAAAGCCCACGATCATGTGGGCTTTTTTATTGGAAAAAGATGATAAAAACACGATAAATCTAAGTACCCTGGGTCCATTTTTGCTGCTGTTCACAATGCAAAGCTTTCAGATCCTGATCGACCAGCGCGCGCAGCAAAGCCTGCCCTTTGGCATTTACCTTTAACTCAGCATATTGAGCATGGCGATAACACGGCGCTAGTCCTTCTGCAAACATGAAACTATTGGCCGCCGGATATAACTGGTTTAGTTGATTGGCCGGATTTTTCAGTAGCAGTTTTGTCGTTACCTCAGGAAAAGCGGTTAATCCCGGCGGATCGAAGCGGGTGTGCATGACCCGCCGGCGTGAATCCAGTTCCACATAACTCATGACCTGGGCCTGATTCTGAATCTGCTCTTCCAGCATTTTAAAGCTAGCCTGACTGACTTGCCCGGATGGCCGGTTATTTTCTGCTATACGCTCAAAATACAATTCATAGTTCAGCGCCATATAATCCCCTTGCAACATGGAACGCGGATCAACAGGTGCCAGTTCAATGAAAATCGACTGACTATATCGCAGATGCTGCTCATGTTTAAAAATCAGGGCGACGAAAATCAACAGACTACAGACTGCCAGAACAACCGGCAGATATGGTTTTATTTTCATGCGCTGCCCTCCTGTGCCGGATTGAGCTGCACCTTGTTTAAGCCATATACCAGCAGCCAAACCAAGATGCCGGAACAAAAAATACTGGTGCTTTTCGCTAGAAAACTAAGCCCCAAGTGGTAATACAGCATCCATAACCAGAACATCAGCAGCAAAATCAACAGGGCCTGAATCAGTCTTTGCTTATAGACCACTGCCCATGCCATAAGCAGCATAATAATAAAAATCTCAAAATAGCCCAGCAGAATGAGTAATCCAGCAAAGATTGGAATCAGCCAGAGCCATCTTGCAGAGAGTTGCTGCCAGTTTTGCCAAATAAAACTGAGCAATAACAAGCTTGGAAGAATATAAAACAGCAGGACCTGGTCAAAGCTGATCTGCCCGACGCCCTGCCAGTGCGCTAATCCGGTCACAGATTGAACCACGGCTGAAGCTGTCAGTATGGTGATCATCCAGAGAAAAATACTTTTTTGATAGCTCGAAGATTGCCAATATCGGGCTGTCAGAAATAATCCTATAAAAATTATATAATTCAAGCTGAGCACAAGACTGATCACCACATCATCCTGACTAAAAGGAGAATGCTGGACCAACACCACGATGCCCAAGACATGACTGAGGAGAAGCTGCAAACTCAGGATAAACCAGTGCATACGCTTCAGCAGGGTTAAACCGAACATACCCAGTTGCAACAGCCAGACCAGCAATACACTGTCGCTTAGCAACTCAGTATGAATTAGCACAGCGGCTTGACCACACACCCACAAACAGTAAGCGAATTGACGCAAAAACATGGAAGGAGTTTTATGCAGCAATCGCCAGGAGAGCGCAATAAAGACCATGCCCATCAGTATCGAGAATGCTTGCCAATAGGTCAGCAGTAAACTGGCCAGAATCACACCTGCAATCCAAGCGCCTAAGGCCAGCGGAAGCACTGAAAACCGGGTCTGTGGAAAAATCTTTTTTAGCGCCCAACTGATCAATGCAAACCAGGTGAAAATCACTATGGCGAGTAGCAGCAAACCAGCAGCAGAATGACCCAGCTGAACTTCAAGCCGCTCAAATAACCATATGCTCAGACTCAAAGCCAGACCAGCAACCAGCACTATGGTTTCTAAAGCGCGCTGCTGCCAATAAAAATACATTGCCGCAGCAGCGGGTAAAATACTGGCTGAAGCCAAGAACATCAGCTGGGAACCGGAAACGAAATGCAGCATGCTAGTGATCGAAATCGCGAGCATAAAAGCAATAAACAGATAACGGAGTAAAGGATAATAGCGCAGCGCATAGGCCAAACCGAGTGCCGTGAACAGATTCAGGCCCAACAAATAAAGCCCTTCTGCGCGCTGCATCCAAAAGCTCTGTTTAAAATAAAAATATAGCGCCAGCTGACTGACCACACAGAGCATCAGGAAAATACCGATATTGGGACGATACAGCCATGGCAACAATAACACTGACCAGAGCAGAAATAACCCATAGCTATCCGCTCCCGTCTGATATACCTGCCCAATCACCGCCAGACCAAGACCCAGCATTAGTCCAGCCACTGTATCCATACTCTGCCTGATCCACTCCTGCTGGCTAAAGTAGACACTGGCCACGGCACTGGATAATAACACCAGCATCGGAAGCAACAACTGCACCGTATCCGGCAGCATCCACCAGTTCGCCGCCATTAAGTACACAATGCTGGCTGCCATCAAAACAAGGGCTAAACTCTTGAGATCACGCAGTACTTTTGTATGACAGAACAGTAAAGGTGAAAATTGAGTATTAGGGATCAGTTCAGCTTTTTTCATTATTAGACGTACTTAGATAGGGATTGAAATCCGTTTATAGTCTCGAGCAACATAGCATGTTTCAAATATTCTGCTCAAAATGTTTGTAAAGCACATCATCGGCTTTACTTAGCAGAAATTATGATGACCCAGTTCAGTCTTACATTCCCATCGGTGTAAAATCAGAGCTATAATGACTGCACATCGCTTCAGGGCGGGGTGTAATTCCCCACCGGTGGTTATTTCAGCATAGCTCCATAGAGCTCTGAATCAGCCCACGAGCAGTTAATTTCGATTGATTGCAGATCTGGTGTAAATCCAGAGCCGACGGTATAGTCCGGATGAAAGAAGACGAAAGCAGTACCCAGGTTGTATGCCGTGCATCGACCTGTTTTGCCATAAGCCTATTTTCACTATGTCCTGAAATGTTCAATCGTACTTTAACTTTACGTGAGCGTTTCAATGTCCAGTTTAATTCAACCTGAAATTTTCTTTTCTGCACTTGCACCTGCGGAACAACGCATCCTTCAAGCACTCGAAGACATTCGCCAAGGCAAACCGGTCTTGGTAATGGATGACTTTGACCGTGAAAATGAAGCCGACCTGATTGTGGCTGCTGAAACCTTAACCGTTGAGACCATGGCACGTATGATTCGTGATGGTTCCGGGATTGTCTGTCTATGTTTGACTGATGCATTGGCAAATCATTTAGCACTGCCGCCAATGGTTGTAGACAACTCCAGCCAGTTTAAAACCGCCTTTACCGTCACTATCGAAGCAGCTGAAGGCGTGACCACTGGGGTATCTGCCAAAGACCGGACCACCACCATTAAAGCTGCGATTAAAGACGGCGCAGTGGCCAGTGACTTAAACCGACCGGGCCATGTGTTTCCTTTACGTGCCCGTGAAGGCGGTGTCCTGACCCGTCGTGGCCATACCGAAGGTACCATTGATCTGGCACGTCTGGCTGGACTAAAACCCGCTGGTGTCCTATGTGAACTCACCAATCCGGATGGCACGATGGCCTCTGGTATTCAGGTGCTGTCTTATGCACAGACCCATCAACTGACCGTGATTACCATTGATGAACTGGTGCACTATCGTCAGCAGCACAATGTTTAACGCGGTTTAAAGAAAAGATTGAAAAATCCCGGCGTTTCGTCCGGGATTTTTTTAATCGATAGGCTGACCGACTTAAATGAGGACAGTATACATTCCATAAAGTGCCACCAGAAGCAAGATTAAGCCACATAAGCCCAGCAAGTGCGGATAAAGCTGTGACCGAGATAAGCGCTGAAAGCCCAGATAGACCAGTGACAGGGTCAGAAAATCCAGAACAATCCAGCTGATCGTCAAAATCACCAGACTTAAATCTAAATTTGATGTAACCCCAATAAACTGCGGAAAAAAGGCCGCAAAGAAAATGATGTCTTTGGGATTAGAAATCCCCACCAGCAAACCGGTCCGGAATCCACCCTGCACCGGTTGCAACTGTTGCGCAGCAGTTGAACTCTGCCCTTGCCAAACTTCCCGAAAAATCTGTATGCCCAACCAGGCAATATATACGCAGCCTAACAGCTTGATCACATTCAGCCAGTTTTCATTGACCACCAACAAGCCTTTTAAGCTCAGAATAGAGAAGGTAATGAGTACCAGCGAAGCAAGATTCGTCCCGAAAATCGTCTGTAAAGCATGCTTATAACCGCCTTTCAGTCCAGCACTGGCGACCAGCAGCATTACCGGCCCTGGAGTGGCAATCATCACGATAACAGCCAGACAATACAGCAGATATTCCGTTATGTTCACTCTGCTCTCCGCATCTAGAAAGTGTTACAGGCGATCAAAAAAGAGGACTTAATCGTCCTCCTGCATATGAATCAGATGCTGACCGATGCCATCGGCACGTAAAAATGCCAGATCATAACTGGCCTTGGCCAGCGCCAAGACCCGACGCTCAAACTCGTCCCAAAGTGGACGGACCTGCTTGTAATGGATACCCAGACCACTTTCATCGGTAAAGTGCCGGTTCTTTTCACAGAGTTTCAGCGCGTGATAAAGTTTGCGCCCCTTGCTGGCATCTTCACGCAGACGCACCCGTTTAGAGAGGACAAATTTTTCGACTTGCGGTAAATCGGCATGCGGCAGCATCGGCACTAGAATCTGATCCAGTTGCACATCCAGGCGCTGCCAGACCGCCTGATGCTGCTCGGCAGTGTATGCATTCCACTGGATCACTTCATGACTAAAACGGCGACACCCGCGACAGACTGCATCACCAAATACAGTCGAACAGCGCCCCGCACAGGGGGTTAAAGAGGCAATACGACGATCTGAACTCAAAATCCACTCCATATCCGCTGAATGTTTCGGCAGCTTTAGTCCGGTGAAAGCTTTAGGCCGGGCATGACTATACACGCTCTCCTGAATGAATTGAAGTCCATATAAATGCTATGGGTTTTACTCGCATAATCATGCAAATCACGCTAAAATGTGCGCCTTTCAAATATCATGCTACGTTGGAGTATTCCATGAACGCTACTGTAGAACAGCTTGCACCTGTAGAACAGCAAGCGACGACTGGTTGGGTTGT
>CANQWW010000120.1 GCA_947627655.1 uncultured Acinetobacter sp.
AATTCTACAAATTCATCAGTACTCTGTCAAAGATTAAGATACAATTTTGTACTTATTTAGACAGACCAATTGGGTAATTTCAGTCATGCATCTGTTGCAGCCGCAAACAGAAGTGAATGTTTCATCACTTGTTAGCACACTTTCAACTCAGGATTCTGACAGTTCATCACAGCAAGTGCAACGCTTAGCATGGACAAATTTAGCGTCAGAAGCCGAACAGGTTGATTGGCTCATCTTACACTTTAATCATTGGTTTTCCCACCTAAATGTCACATTAGTCCGTGGCGATTTTGAACCAGAATATTTCCCAGCAAGTAAAGATGCTCCTGCCCGGATTCAGTTTGCGCACGGTTTCTTTAATAGCGCCCTGCATGAAATTAGTCATTGGAGCATTGCTGGCGACAAGCGTCGTCTGCTGCCAGATCTGGGCTATTGGTATGCACCAGATGGCCGTACAGCCGAGCAACAAGCGCTGTTTGAACAGGTCGAAATCAAACCGCAAGCCATTGAGTGGATATTTTCCAAAGCCTTTGGGCGCAAGTTCCGGGTGTCTTTAGACAATTTAACTGGCGAAGGCGGTGATGGCAGCAGTTTTAAAGACAATGTCTATACTCAGGTACAACGCTATTTTAGCGCTGAAGCCAAGCTGCCACGTGATGCTCAACATTTTATCAATTGTATCTGTGCCTGTACCCGGAGTGGCAAAAGTTTACAGTACGATGAATTCCAACGAGAAATGCTTGATTAAATTACATAAATCCACCTTTCGTGGGATTGCATGCGGCTACCCGACACTCGCATAATAAAGTCAGATCAGGAATGGAGGTCGAGCTAATGTTGCATTTACGCATACACCCGGATAATCCGCAGTCACGTTTAATCCAACAGGCGGTTGAGCGTATCCGCGCTGGCGATGTCATTGTCTACCCGACCGATGCCGCTTATGCGATTGGCTGTCAAATCGGGAATAAACATGCCATGGAACGGATTGCCCAGATTCGTGAACTTGGACCGAAACACCAATATGCGATTTTGTGCTGTGACTTATCCGACATTGCCACCTATGCCAAAGTCGACAATGCTACTTATCGTTTGCTAAAAAATAACACCCCGGCGATTACCACCTTTATTCTGCCAGCGACCAGCGAAGTCCCCAAACGCTTGATGCATCCAAAAAAGAAAACCATTGGTTTACGTATTCCCACCAATCCGGTCTGTCAGATGCTGCTTCAGGAACTTGGCGAGCCGCTCCTGACCTCGACCCTGATTTTACCGGGCCAGACTGATCCGCTGGATGATCCTTATGAGATTGAAATGCAGCTCGGCAAACGCATTGATGTGTTTATTGATAGCGGCTTGGGCACCTTAAATACCACTTCGATTGTGGATTTATCGGGTGAACAGCCAGAAGTGATTCGTCATGGCGTCGGTGATATCAGCGCTTTTGAATAAGCCGCGCTCCACATCATCCTGATTCATTCTGGCGGCTAGACGTACATCAGCAGAGAGGAGGATATCAAATGACGTTGTTTCACCTCCTGCTGAATTTGCATGAGCTCAGTCCGCAGAACTGCAGTCTGCCTCATTGCTCTGCCGATCAGCTGATCTATGTCGAACTGCCCTGGACCTTGGAATCTCAAGCCATTGTGATTCAATCGGTTTCAGCTCCTGTGTCCAAGCAAGAGATTGATCATATTTGTTATCATTATTTTCTGGAACTTAGGCTGGCGCAAAAACTGCTACAGATCTATGCGAGCCGCAACCTATGTCTGGCCGATCACTGCCAGCGGGTGATTGAGTACGCCATGCAGACCCGTGTTCAGGATCTTTGAAGGCTTTGAATCATTTTAAAAACCGCTTTAGATTGAGGCATGCAGCGCTGCGAGCTTCATAAAACAGCCTGACCGTGAATCCTTTAATATAAAGCATCTCTGTTCATTACAGCTTTCTGCGCTCGTTTAACCACTTCATTTTTTTCTAAACAATACCCCGGCCTTTAAGTTTAAAAAAGCCGAAAAATGTGCCATAAAGCCACGCTTTTTTTGTATTTATCCTCAGATATAATTTATTTAGCCCTATTTTTCGAGTAAACTACACTTAACTTTTTACATGCTTTTTCTTTCGATGTGAGATCGAAGAACAGGCTGTCGCATGCCTTTGAAAATTCGCGTGGCTAACAACTGTATATGAATCAAAGCGTCCATACTATGATGGAACCTACCCCGCACATTCGTGTTCTGGATGAATGGCAGGAGACGATTCCCGAGGATCTTTATATTCCTCCCGCAGCGTTTGAAATTTTGCTTGAACATTTCGAAGGCCCGCTCGACTTTTTAATTTACCTGATTCAGAAAAACGGTTTTGACCTGCTGCAAGTCGATATTGCACCGATTGCCGCTCAGTATCTGTCTTATATGGATGCCATGAAGTCGCTCAATATTGAACTGACGGCGGATTATATGGTGATGGCTGCCCTACTGGCCGATTTGAAATCGCGCCTGTTATTGCCAAAACCTAAAAATATGGCAACCGAACAAGATCCGAAAAAAGAACTGATCGATCGTCTGGAAAATTATTTACGTATCAAACAGGCGGCAGAACGTCTGGGGCAGATGACAGTACTGGAACGGGATACCTTTGAGACCAATGTCAGCCTGGGTGAATTTATCCAGTCCAATGACGGTCATCATGCCGACCTGCTACGTGATGCACTGTTATGTGTTTTTAACCGTCCTGAACCGGTCACCCATCAGGTCTTACAGGAACCGATACTGCTGGAAGAGCGAATCGCCTATATTGAACGTTGCATTGAAAGCGGTGAGGTTCTGGTCTTTGCCGACCTGCTTAAACCCGGTCAGGGCCGCATGGGCATGGTGGTGACCTTTATGGCAGTGCTGGAACTGACTCGTCAACAGAAAATCCAGATTATTGCTACAGGTATTGAAGCCCCGCTCGCGATTCAAGGAGCTAGTGCATGAATATGGAGCATAGCAGTCTCCTCACAGCTGAAGACAACCTGCATGAAATTTTAATGCAACTAGAAGCTATTATTTTTGCCAGTGATGCACCGGTTTCTCTGGCTCGCCTGAAAGAGGCTTTTCAGGATCGCTATAACAAGCCCGAGTTACGTCAATATCTACAGCAACTGTCCATGCTCATGCATGGCAGATCGATTGAACTCGTTGAAACTGCTCAAGGTTTCCGTTTTCAAGTACGCGCGAAATATCGTAGTATGATTGCACAGACCTGGCCTGAGCGACCTACTCGATTATCGCCGTCTTTACTGGAAATCCTGGCGGTGATTGCTTATCACCAGCCAGTGACCCGGGCTGATATCGAACAGATTCGTGGTGTTACGAACAACAGTCAGATTTTGCGTATGCTGTTTGACTGGAACTGGATTAAAGAATCCGGTTTTCGTGAACTCCCTGGAAGACCCGCGTTGTTAGTCACAACGCCACATTTTTTAAATGCATTTGGTTTAACCAGTTTAGGCCAATTGCCTCCCCTGCAGGATGCCAAGGAAGCTTTTATGACCCTCGATGCCCACGCACCGAAGTCATAAATAGGTGAACTGTTGATAATTAATTCTAAGGTTATGCTGTCATGAGTGAAAAATTACAAAAGGTGCTTGCACGCGTTGGTCTGGGTTCTCGCCGTTATATGGAAGAAGTCATTGCCGCGGGTCGTGTGAGTGTAAATGGGCAGATTGCCCAAGTGGGAGAGCGTATCGAACCAAGTGATGAGCTTCGCATCGATGGTCGTAAAGTGCAATTCCAGATTGAAGACGAAATTCGTCGTCGTGTACTGATTTACTATAAACCAGAAGGTGAAATCTGTTCACGTAACGACCCTGAACAGCGTCCGACTGTGTTTGATAACCTGCCGCCACTGGCGAATGATCGCTGGGTCATGGTCGGCCGTTTGGATATTAACTCGACCGGTCTGCTACTGTTCACGAACGATGGTGAATTGGCAAACCGCCTGATGCATCCATCCAATGAAATTGAACGTGAATATGCCGTTCGTGTCATGGGTGAAGTCACACCTCAACTGAAAAACAATATGTTGAAAGGTGTGGTATTGGATGATGGCCCGGCCAAGTTTGAATCTTTCTCTGAACTCGGTGGTGACGGGATCAACCGCTGGTATCAAGTGGTGGTGAAAGAAGGTCGTAACCGTGAGGTGCGTCGTATCTTTGAATCACAAGGTCTGAAAGTAAGCCGTCTGTTACGTACCCGTTATGGTACCGTGATTCTGCCGCGTGAACTGCGTACTGGCCGCTGGATGGAACTGGACAAACAGGATATCGACAACCTGGCCAAAGCAGTTGAGCTAAAACCACGTCAAGGTACTGGTCTATATGGTATGGCGAAACGCCGTTCTGAACGTATGCAGGAAAAACCAATGGCTGCACGCCGTGGTGGCTTCTTGCGTCAACAGCGCCGTGACAGCGATGAGCAGCAACCCGCTTTTGGTCGTGAGCGTCGTGAAGGTGGGGCTGGCCGTCGTGACAATCAGGGCAATTCACAGTTTGGTCGTCGTGAAAACCAGAATGGCACTCAGTTTGCCCGCCGCGACAACCGTCCTGAGCAAGGCTCTGGTCGTCGTGAAGAACGTGATGAAAATGCACCACGTCGCCCATATGGTATTAATAAAGGCTTTAACAAGTTTTAATAGCCTTAATAAAAGATTAAAATAGAGTCACTTCGGTGGCTCTTTTTTTGCCTTTTATTTTAATAACTTAGATTAGAAATTGAAGTAATAAAAATGACAACAAGAATGACAAAACATTATTACACACAGGCTATGGACCGTCCTTATCCTTTATTTTTTATGGCGCATACAGTGTTTCTATTCTTTCTATTCCATTATTCAGTTTGGCAAAGAGAGGATCCAAACCGTAGTTCACTCCCCTTCTCCGAGATACAATTTTTTCAGGATTTCTTTACCCAAACTTTATATTATCTCGATCCATTCATCACCAGCTTAATTCTCTTGCTAGCTTTTTGGATTCTGTGTTCGAACATTATTGAATCCAAACGCATGCTATATATTTCTGATGAACATATTTCATGGAGGATTTTAAGTTATCGCTATAAAACTGTTGTGCGATGCCAGGATATTCAACAGATTCAATATATTGAAATCCCACCTAAAGATAAAAATCAAACCGTGTTATTACGTTTTAAAACTCCCAATAATGAATACGACCTCAAACTGAGTTTATTTGATGAGATCAGTAGACAATCAATCCTAGAACAACTATCCAAATACGAACCAAACTTACTTAGCAATCACATGTCAAAATCCTAGATGACATAAAAAATCCCGCTCAACTGGCGGGATTTTTTGAATCTTACATCTGCGACTGAATATAGTTTTGCAGACCAATCAACTCGATCAAACGCAACTGTTTTTCCAACCAGTAAGTATGATCTTCTTCCGTATCGGACATTTGCTGGCGCAGCATATCACGGGAGATATAATCACCTTTTTCTTCGCACAGCTTTACACCTTCTGCCAGCTTCTGACGCACCTCATATTCCAGTTTCAGGTCTGCTTTCAGACAGCTCACCACATCTTCACCGACCTCAATGTCGTCACGATTCATATTGGGGGTGCCTTCCAGAAACAGGACACGGCGAATCAGGGCATCCGCATGTTGTGCTTCTTCCTGCATTTCGTGGTCAATACGTTCAAAAATTTTGGTCAGGCCCCAATCTTCGTACATACGAGAATGGATCAGGTACTGGTCGCGAGCAGCCAGTTCGCCACCGATCAACATATTTAAATAATCTACGACTTCTGGGTTACCGCGCATTTTGATTACTCCCTATTTTATAAAGCTATTATGAAGAAAGTCCGGCAGATTTGCAAAACAATATTTTCGTAAATATATGATTTTTAAATAATTAAAATGAGAAGTACTTGCATTTACAGTTTTACTTGCATAAATTCCCATTTATAAAACAATATCTTGCAAAATTATCTGCAGGCCGGATATCGCATTTGTGAGTCACCTTCATAACGTTAAAAATTGTAAATTGCTGTTCTGAGCTTTTCTGTTTAAGCTAAATTCTCACTAAATTTCATTTTGCCCACATCTAAACATGCCATTTTCGATTATGCTTTGGTTGAAAGCTAACAGAATAATTGAGTAACTATGACGACTTCAGAACAACAGTCACCGGTTTTGGTCACAGGTGCATCCGGATATATTGCCAGTTGGGTGATTGCCAAGTTATTACAGCAAGGGCATAGCGTGCATGCCACCGTGCGTAATTTAAATAAAACCAGCAGTTATGAGCATTTAGAAAAGATTGCCGCCACCAGCACGGGTGAATTGAAAATGTTTCAGGCCAATCTGTTGGAGCCCTGTTCTTTCGATGCAGCCATGCAAGGTTGTGAAATTGTTTTTCATATGGCGTCACCCTTTGTAGTCACTAATTATAAAGATGCCGTCAAAGATATTATTGAACCTGCAGTTTTAGGCACTGAAAATATCCTGACCAGCGTCAACAAGACTGAGCCGGTCAAACGTGTGGTACTGACCTCGAGTATTGCAGCCACTTACGGTGATGCGGTCGATATTCTTCAGACCCAAAGCAATCAGTTTGATGAATCTCATTGGAATACCAGTAGTTCTGAATCGCATCAGCCTTATCCTTATTCCAAAGTCGCAGCTGAGCGCAAAGCCTGGCAAATGGCAGAAGCCCAACAGCGCTGGAAGCTGGTCTGTATTAATCCTGCTCTGGTTTTTGGCAAATCCTTAACGCCAAATACCCAATCTGGCAGCGTGGAAGTCTTGCAGCAGTTTACGAATGGCATGACCTTGGCTGGTGTTCCGCCAATGTGGAATGGTGTGGTGGATGTTCAGGATGTGGCAGAAGCGCATCTCCGTGCTGCCTTCAATCCGGATACGCATGGACGCTATATTATTGCTGCTGAAACACTCAGCCTGCTGGAAATGGGTAAAATTCTGCGTGAAGCCTTCGGCTCAAAATTTCCATTTCCGCGCAATCAGTTACCCAAAGCAGCTTTTAAAATCTTTGGTCCATTGGCTGGCTTTAGCCGCGAGTTTGTCGAAAAAAATATGGGGTATCCAATTTTCTTTAATGCACAAAAAAGTCAGGCTGAACTCGGTATGCAATATCGTCCAGTCAAAGAAAGTCTGGTTGAGCATTTCCAGCAGTTACTCGATGATGGGGTGGTAAAAAAATATATTCCTTAATTGTACTCGCTCAAACCTGATCTGACAGTTACCGATTTTTTATTGTGTCTGTCAGATTAAATTTGAGCGACTACATCAACTTATGCACCTACAAGTTCACTATTCCTGCCTAAAAACAAGCTAAGCAGAAGTCCAACGCGCATTTTTCCACGCTTGCTGTTGCTTTACATCTAGAAAAGTCCAAGCCACAAAACGACTCTCTTTTTGCCCCTGCGTCATTTTAATGGTTTTTACCTCCACTGCCCCGCACTTACGCAAGGTATTTAACAGCATAGGCAATGTGGTTTTCTTAGAAACCAGTGTACTAAACCAAAGACATTG
>CANQWW010000121.1 GCA_947627655.1 uncultured Acinetobacter sp.
GATTGTTTAGACCATGTAGACAACCGCTTTGAGCTTGTACTAGTGGCAAGCAAACGCGCGCGTCAATTGGCACGTCAGGGCATTGAACCAACTGTAGAATGGGACAATGACAAACCGACTGTGGTCGCTTTACGTGAAATCGCAGCTGGTCATGTATCTAAAGATATCCTGAAACAACGTGATCAAGATTATCAAGCGTCGAGCCTAGACCTGGCTCTTTCAGCAAATAATTTAAATTTAGATGGTTTTTCTTTCCAATAAGTCAAACTTCTACAAAAAAGCCTAGTTTTAAACTAGGCTTTTTTTATTTTGTGACTTTTATATTCTGCGTAGAACGGTTATAACATAAGGTTCAACAATAGAGTTTGCATGGTTTTTTCCAGGAAGAAAAATGGAATAAATTGGCAAGCTGGGTGATTTGCATTTCCGCTATGCATTCACGTATTTTTGCTCAAGAATTTAGTTTTAAAGGTGTTTTATGCCAGGCCCACAGGTCAGTCAAGCCAAGCAACAGCTTCATATCATTATCGACGCTTATTTAAATGCCGGTGACGTCGAGCGTGTGCTTACTGCCTGTGACTATGCCGACCTCGCCCATGATGGCATTACCCGCAAGAGCGGCGAACCCTATATCCTGCATCCGATTGCGGTAAGCTGTATCCTGGCCCATATGCGTCTGGATGCCGAAACCCTGATGGCGGCCCTGCTGCATGATGTGATTGAAGACACCGAATTTACCAAGGAAGATATTAGCGAAAAGTTTGGCCAGACCGTGGCTGAACTGGTGGATGGCGTGACCAAACTCAGCCATTCCAGTGACAAGGAATACAATAAAGCGGCCTCCTTCCGGAAAATTCTGCAGGCCACCTTACAGGACCCACGTGTCATTATTGTGAAACTGGCCGATCGTTATCACAATATGACCACGCTGGATGCACTGCGCCCCGATAAACGCGCGCGTATTGCCAGAGAAACCTTTGAAATCTTCGTACCGATGGCGCGCTTGGTCGGGATGAATGAAATGGCGGATAACCTGGAACATCTGTGTTATCAGAATCTCGATCTGGACATGTATAACAACGTGCAGGATGCGCTGCAGCAAACCAAATCCAAACGCTGCGAATATCAGGCCATCTGGGAACAGAAACTGCACGAACTTCTGGAAAAACATACCCTTCAGGGCCGGATTAAAAAGAAAAATAACAATATCGAGCTGCTCCGCCATTTCGTTAAAAATGACATTGACCTGCAAGAGCTGACCCACAGCCATGCCTTTGAAATTATTTTACAAAGCATTGCAGACTGCGACCGTTTTGCTGAACTGTTAAAAGACAGCTTCCAGGTCCTCAGTTTTGAAGATCATATCCGTCGTCCCCTACCCGGCGGCAACCAGTCATTAAATATACGTCTGCGTGGCATCAAAACTACCCTGTCTCTGACGATTCAAACTGAATTGATGCGTAAAACTGCACGTTTTGGGGTGGTACTGGGTGAGAATGCCCCGCAAGGCTGCCGTTCTGCCATTCAGGCGTCAATGCAGAACCTAAACGTGCTAGTGGATGGTGAATGTGCCAAAACTACCTTTAATGAGTTGCTGGATTACCTACATCAGGAAAAAATCTGGGTTTATACCCCGCATGGTCATTTACATGAGTTGCCACAAGGCGCAACCGCGGTTGATTTTGCCTATTCGGCCAGCCTGTTCTTGGGGAACCATGCAGTTGGCGCCAAAATTGATGGGGAAACCAAACCGCTATCCACCCCACTCGGTAGTGGTCAGGTGATTGAAATCATCACCGATGTACTGGCTTCTCCAAACCCGGACTGGCTCAGCTTTATCAATACGCAAAAAGCCCGTCGTGCCATTCAGAATCTCTTGCGTGATCAAGATATCGATGAACAGCGCATGGTCGGTGAACAGGCCATGAATCGTGCCTTAAGACTGTTTAACCGTTCGATTCAGGATTTAACCGCAGCGGACTGGAATAATATTCTGGACTGGCGTCATGTACAGACCCAGGAACAGCTCTATGAACAGATTGCGGTAGGGGATTTATTGCCGCAACTGGTCGCCAATCACCTGTTTGCTCTCGACCGTGAACAGAGCAGCAACTCAAACCGCCTGATTCAAGGCACCGATGGCGTGGATGTCAAATATGCGCATTGCTGCAATCCGGTCCTGGGCGATCCGATTCAGGGTCATCTGACCCGTCGTGGTTTGATTGTGCATCGTGCACGCTGCCATAACTTGCTGCATGAACAGAACCAGCATCCAGAAAACATCATGCCGCTGCATTGGACCGATGAAAATAATGAAGACATCAGCTTCACGGCTTATCTCTCCATTGAAATGCCGATGGATGACGAGCAGATTTCCGAGCTGATCTATCAATGCCGTAAGGCACGTTGCGGGGTGGAATCGGTGCGCAATCATGATGGCAAGACTCAGGTCAACGTGGTGGTACATAACCGTAAAGAAATTGCCCAGCTGATTCGCGATCTGCGCATGCATTATGGTTTCCCGCGAATTATCCGTTTACCGCAACCGATCAATATTACTGAAAACTCCAAAGCCAGTTGATCAGTTAAAACGATAATGCTTTTACCCGTCCGATTGTTCGAATATGATGTATGTTGATGATAAAAGGAGAAATTGATGTCCCGCCAAGTGATCCATACTGAAAATGCCCCTGCTGCGATTGGCACCTATTCGCAAGCTATTCTCGTTGGCGATACTGTGTATCTTTCAGGTCAAATTGGCCTGGACCCATACAGCATGGAACTGGTAGAAGGCATCGAGGCTCAGATTCGTCGCGTATTTGATAACCTAAAAGCCGTCTGTGAAGCTGCCGGCGGCTCTCTGGCAGATATTGCCAAACTGAATATTTACCTGACTGACCTGGCACATTTTCAACTGGTCAACCAGATTATGGGTGAATACTTTGCTCAGCCCTATCCTGCTCGTGCCGCGCTCGGTGTAGCCAGCTTACCGAAAGGTGCTTTGGTCGAGATGGATGGTGTGGTGATTATCCAGCCATAATTGATATAACCCGTTCAATGGTTAAGCGGTAGTATGTTGCTTTAGAGCAAAAACTCACTTATTTAAAAATCCGGGTATTACCCGGATTTTCGTTTAAATTCCGTTTCTTTATCTAAATCCCCAATCAATATTAATACATTTTCAAATGATTTTTATTGACAAACGATAACAATTATCAATAATATCTCTTATCTTATTTATTCACTGTGGTTGTATCCTATGTACGTTTGTCTATGCCGTGGCATTACAGATCAAGACATTAAAGATGCTATTGCAAATGGCGCCGAAAGTTACCGTGATGTACGCGAAATGCTTGACTTAGGCACATGTTGTGGTCGTTGTGCACCTGAAGCACGGATGATCATCAGTGATGAAGTATCTCAAATTGCCGCTCGTCTGGCCGTTGCTGCATAAAAAGTTGACTCAAATAATCATAATGATAAAACAATAAACACAGAACACTCCTCCTCCCCCGCCTTTGACTCTGGCGGGTTTTTATTGCCTGACATTTCACCTGAAGCTTTTTGATGGCGATTTTCATTTGCAGTTCAATAAATTACTCGTATTGCCCCATTGATTGATTTAAGATAACTTGAACCACAACCCAACCTAACCAGCGGGTCCTCAGGCAATATGGAGTGATAGGATGAAAGGCAATCGTGATGTAATTAATCAGCTGAACCAGGTGCTGTATCACCACCTGACCGCGATTAACCAGTATTTCCTGCATTCACGCATGTTTAATGACTGGGGCATTGAGCAATTAGGTTCTGCCGAATATAAAGAATCCATCGTTCAGATGAAGCATGCCGATAAAATTATTGAGCGTATTTTATTTTTAGAAGGTTTACCAAACTTGCAGCATTTGGGTAAGTTATATATTGGTCAGCATACCCAAGAAGTCTTGCAATGCGATGTCCGCAAGGTTAAAGAGAATATCGAAACCATCCAGCAGGCGGTAGTTTTAGCTGAACAGCAAATGGACTATGTGACACGTGATCTGGTGCAGGAAATTCTGGAAAAAGAAGAAGATTATCTGGACTGGACCACCACTCAGCTGGATCTGATCCAAACGGTGGGAATTGAGAATTATATTCAAAGTCAGCTGTAAGTCAGTCCAATATAAAAAAGCCATCCTGAGGATGGCTTTTTTATTGATCTTATCTTAACGCGGCATATCTTTGATGACATCCGCATAGTTGAACTGTATCTTTTGAATGCGATTCAAGCGCCAGAGCTGATGCTGTGCCTCTTGGGTATAGCCATTAAAGGCCAGCAGACGGATATATTTTAAAAAGTTGTATCGGGTTGGATAGCTCGCCACCAGCTTTTCATATTCATGAATTTCATCAGCATGCATCGGGGTATAAGGATTAAGGCGAATCCAGTCAATCCGATGATTAAATTCAGTCAGCAGGAAGATCGGTTGTTGATTGGTGATTTTTTCCGGTTGTTGTTCATAGCGAATGCTCTGACCGAGTTTCGGCACAGCGGTATCATAATCGCGATAAATCACTGCCAGCAAAATAACACCAAGCACAAAGATGGCTTTGGTCAGCCACGCTGGCATGCTCACGGTTTTGGCAACTTCTGCACGTTGCGCCAATACCGTCCCGATAATAAAGCCCACAGGTAACAGGAAATAAGCGTAATGCTGAGGGAACTCAAACATGGCATGCGTCACAAAAGCCCCAATCATCAGAATACCAATGACCGACTCCGGCGTTTTCACCCAGCGTTGTAACTGATAACCCAGATAACCGAAATAAGCCAGGAATGGCACACCAATGACTGCCCCGTTCCAGATCAGGAAATCAATCAGGAAATTATGTGCACTACGAATCCAGACCGGGCCTTGTACCGTGTCGGTAATCGAGACAAAGGCCACACTGGTCTGATACCAGCCATAGCCCCACCAAGGCTCTGCCTGAATCGCGGCCAGCATTTGCTGCCAGATCGCCAGTCGTGACATATCGCCTGTAGCACGCGACACCACATCACGGCTTTGCACCACTTGGGCATCCATGACCTGTGTCGCCAGTTGACTCAACAATGGAAAAGCGACAATACAGGCAATAAAAAACAGGAACCACGCGGTGCTGTAATACCATTTCAGGCGAATAATGCCTTTATATTGATACAATGCCAGATACAACATGATCGCGATCGCAGCCACCCATGCAGTACGTGACTGGCTTAAAGCCACTCCCATAATAATTACTGCAGCGCAAGCAAACAACCATTTGGTCTGGATTTTTTTCTTTTCATATAAGTAAAGGCAACTCATCAATGCCATAACTAAAAAAGTCGCCATATTATTCGGCTGGGCAAAGTTGGCATAGGGACGTTGAGTACCACTGATATTCACCATGCCTGGCAGTACAGAATCCAGATTAGACCACTGACATACAGCAATTAAGCCTGTAATCGTCCCTGAAGCCAAAAATACATAACTCAAGTTGGTAAAGGTTTCTTCCCGATTATTGTTTCCTATACACAAGTTATAGCCCAAGACACTCGCTAGCCAGAAACTAAATACATAAATCGCTGCCATCATGGCAGTACTGAAGAAAAATACTTGTCCCAGAAGAAATTGGGCTAAAGGAATACAGGCCAGTAATAGCAATGGCAGACTTATTGCTGGAATTTTGAGTTTTTCTTTGAGACAGATTGCAGCAAGCGCGAATAAAGCGAAGAAGGTATAGAGTTCACCGGTGTAGGTGACCCATGGACGGTAATGCACGGGCATAAGCCATGCAAGGGAGATGAGAATTGCCGCGATCAGGGCGAGCGTGAATTTCATGGAAATATCAAGCAGTAGAAGTTTGACACATGATAAACAAAAAAGGAAATAAATAGCGAAAATCAAAGAAATAATGTAATTGAATAGATTGTAAATATAATTTTCTAAAAATTAAAATTTAATAAATATTAGGGTACTAAAGTACAACTAGGTGAAATGCTTAAATCGCATTTTGAATTTTTTGCATCACTATTTTTAGGAATACCAATAATCACTTTGTTTGTTGTGAATGCATTCCAATCGGAAGCATCTGTAATCTCTTCACAAGCAGATATATTTGGACTCTGCAGATTGGTAAAATTATGCTGATCATTTAATGCGGTAAAAATATGATTTGCATAAGATTTCGTTTCCTGTAAACATGCTTTTTCGGATGCCTGTAAAGTAAATCCTTTATATAAGGGTAAAGCAACAGCGGCTAATAGCCCAATAATAGCTACAACAATCATCAATTCAATTAAAGTAAAGCCATTTTTTATTATCATAATTAGTACTCCCTTTTAGAAAAAAAGCTGCTTTCGCAGCTTTTTAAAGGATTATTTATTAATACCTTATGAATTAGGTAAAGTAACAAGAACCTGATGCCATATTACATGTAGTAGTTTTTGTACCAGGTGTTTTAGGTGTAGCAGTAAATGTCGTAGTGGTAGCATCAGGGGCAGCTGTTAAACTATATTCTTTACAAGCACCTGTTGTAGGCGGCTCTTCAGCGTCGTCACCAAGTTGCAAATCTAAAAATGCCTTTTTCGCATAAGCACTTGCTTCAGATTGACATGCTTTTTCAGCACCATCTTTTACATAGCCTTGATAAGCAGGAATCGCGATTGCAGCCAAAATACCAATAATTGCAACAACGATCATCAATTCGATAAGGGTAAAACCCTTTTGCATAGTTTTCATAACATTCTCCACAAATGTTTTTTTGTTTATTTATAACGCTGAAACCAGCATTTATTTATATTTAGCACTAAGCATGCCAACTTTCATTATAATAAAATTTAGATAAAAAACAGCAGCTTAAAAAACATTTTTTCAATTTGTATCTATTGTGTGTAATTTTGTGTAAGTAATTGACAAAAATTGTCAGTTTCTTGACATGTTTCACCCCAGAATTATCGGCTTATTCCCCAATTCATTATCTTTATCTTCTATTTGACGATCATAATACTGATCTAAAACCTCGCCAATCTCCTTAACCCCTTCAATCACGCCCTGCTTAAACTGCTTTTGCTTTAACAACTGAACGATATGCTGACAGATTTTATCCCAGACTTCTTGACTTGTTGCCTGTTTAATCCCCCGATCAATCACAATCTCAACTTTGTGCTCGCAGAGATTCAAATAAAGCAGCACACCACTATTATATTCGGTATCCCAAACCCCAAGTTCAGCAAAGAGTTGCCGGGAACGACAAAGCGTATCTTGGTAATAAGCAGAACGAGAAGGTAAAGATCCTTCAATAACCACCTGAATTTCTCCCACATGCCCATGCTCTGCTTCTTCTACAGCTAATGCAATCGCATGCTGATCCTGCTTAGAGAAAAACCGCTTGGTTGCAGGCATATAAAAGAAATGCTTAAGCCAGCGCTTAAAACTGGGTTGATGTTGCTCAATAATTTTTGCTTGCGTGACAATATCTGTTGTATCTGTAGTTGTTACCATGAGCCTGATGCTCCTCCCCCACCAAAACCGCCGCCGCCTCCACCGAAG
>CANQWW010000122.1 GCA_947627655.1 uncultured Acinetobacter sp.
GTGTTTGTTTGCACTCATATTTTAACTGTTAGGACTCAGGTTTTTTTATTTAAAGCAAACTATGGGACAGCAGTGACCTCAAGGTGCGTTTTTTTATCGCTGTCCATCCATCCATATATGAAAACTTAATAACACAGGAATCATGCAAGCTGTCAAATATGATGGTGAACTCAAAAAGTCTTTAAAACCATAAACGAAGATTATATTGAATAAACCACAGCACCCAATCAAACCATTGATGCTGTAGCGCAACATTGAATCGAACATGCAGAACATCAAATCATAGCTAAATAGAATACTTAGCACACTGATGTATATCATCCGAATTCAACGTTGATTTTTATTCAAGCTCAACATCATAATTTAAACTTTATTTAACAAGCCACTACAATTAAAGACATTATATTCCTTAATCACGAAGCTCGAATGCAGCGCAACCACATGCTCAATTTTACCGATTCGACTTAATAAAATCTGACTATAATTTTCCATATCACGTGCCACAACTTCGACGATGAAGTCTGCCGACTGCCCTGTCACCAAGAAAGCATGAATAACTTCCGGAATATTTTCCAGCTCTTCTAAAAATTTAGCAAAAGTATCGCTATCATGCTTACTCAGCGATATTTGCAAGAGTACATGCAGGCTAAAACCTAATTTCTGATAATTAATTTCACGCTTTAGCCCGCTCATAATATTCTGGTCAATCAGCTGCTTGATCCGACGATGGACAGAGCTGACTGACAGATTCACCCGCTCAGAAAGTTCATTCAGGTTGACATCTTCATGGGTCAGAATTTCAAGAATGTGTTTATCGAAACGATCTAATTCCATCTTTAATCTCTTGTCACTTTATTAAAATGCATCATTATTCTAGGTCTAGTATTGATATTTTTTTCATAAATTACCAGTTATTTGAAAAAAAATACCAGATAAGCCATTAAATGGATATCCGAGTCATCTCAATAGTCGTTCATCGCCTAAACTAGATTTCAGACAAAACGTTAATATCTAATAAACCATTATTATCTATCATGAATTAATTTATTTAATGCTATAGCCAGATAAATCATACTATTTTCCAAACATGATTATTCAAGCTTGAATTTACACTTGTATAGAAATTCAATAAAAATTAAGCGGTTTATTAAAAAAACAAAATCATGAAAACAAGGTGAAAAACTCAAGGAGCGGTTATGGCTTTCAGTATTCTTAGTTCAATTAAAAATAAACTTAGCCCAGTGCTCACAACAGAGACACAAAACAACAGCTTGCTCAGTGGCTTATTGGGTGGCAGTCTTTCTGGCGTTATTGGCTCTATTACAGGATCTACTCCTTCCACTCCTTCTCTAGACGCTCTCTTAAACAACTTACTATCAGGTCAAAGTTTAAGTTCTGCTTCCCTGACTGATTTGATTACCCAATTCACCGGCTCAAATGCCTCTACACTCGATATCAACAGTTTAATTAGCCAGCTGACCAAAGCCAATGGTGGCAGTTTTAATCTAGGTTCGATCAGTAATCTGCTCGGCGGTTTAATGGGTGGGAATACTTCCAATCTTGATTTAAATGCCGTCATCACATTAGTCAGTGGATTAATGGGTGACAGTACTGGCAATGTAGACCTCGGCAATATTGCTGATCTGGTTAGTAATCTGCTGCAAGGCGGTGACCTAGATCTTGCTCAAATCACTCAACTGCTAAGCGGTCTGATTGGTGGTTCTGGCGGATTAGGCGGTGTTGATATCAGTGCAATTGCAGGTCTAGTTGGAGGCTTGATCCAAGGTGGTGATATTGATATCGCACAAATTGCTCAGCTGGTCAGTGGTTTAATTGGTGGAACTGGCGGATTAGGCGGCGTCGATATCGGTGCAATTGCAGGTTTGGTTGGTAACCTGCTGCAAGGCGGTGACCTAGATCTTACTCAAATCACTCAACTGCTGAGCGGTCTGATTGGTGGATCTGGCGGATTAGGCGGCGTCGATATCAGTGCAATCGCAGGTTTGGTTGGTAATCTCATTGGCGGGAATGGCGATATTGATATCGCACAAATCGCTCAGCTGGTCAGTGGCTTAATTGGTGGTTCTAATGGATTAGGTGGTATCGATATCAATCAAATTTCCAGCCTTATAGGTGGACTCATCGGTGGAAATGCTGGCAGTGATCTCAACATTGGTGCAATTGTTGACTTGGTGAGTAGCTTGATCGGTGGCTCTACAGGTGCTTTAGATACCCATTCTGTTAATTTGCTCGCGGCTGACTTAATCAGTAATGCAACAAGCGAGCTTGATATTAGTGCCATTACCAATTTGCTCGGTGGACTGATCAGTAATGCTGGCAATATTGATGTAGGTTCTATTGCACAAACGGTAACCCAAAGCCTCATGCCACTGCTGGCATCGATTGATACAGGTAAATCCTCTATCGATATGGAGCAACTCACTCAGGTTTTACCAACAGTTGTGGGTAGTATCACCACATTAGTATCTGCAATCAGTTCTGCAGGTTCAGGGAGTGTACCAGACACCATCGCAAATGTACTAAAAGGCGTGAATCCACTGCTGCACCTGTTAGCGAATAGTGATGTTCTTGATGCTGACCAAGCAGAAATTGTGAACACCCTTTACGATGTCCTGAATGGCGTTCAAGTGGTACTCGATTTTGTCAGCAGTCCATCCTTACTTAACCTATCCGGCGACCTCAACAATGTGATTACCGCGCTGAAACCCATCATTGCCCTTGTTGATAGCGAAGGCCAGTTCTCAGATATTCTGGAAGGTGTTCAATTGCCTGAAATTGGTGACCTGCTCGGATCACTCGGTTCTGGCGTATCAGGCTTAGAAAACGGTCTAAGTTTAGATACGTTTACAGATAGTCTTGGCAATTTAATCGGCGAAAATTCGACCCTGCAACTGCCTGATGTGAGTGAATTGCTTTCTGGTATTGGCAATAGCAACACAGATTCGAATATCAGTATTACTGAAATCATACCTACCATTGAAGATAAAATTTCCAACATCTCAAGCAGTAGTTCATTACCGAAGTTTGACTTTGGCTCACTCTTCAGTGACTTCAACAAGTCAAATGATATTGATCTAAGCAACCCTTGGGGCTAATCTTGATCCCACAAAAAAACGCGCTTTAAGCGCGTTTTTTGTTTCACTGTTAGACTTATACACCACGCCAATCCACACGCGCATTACGCTCATTACGGTAAATATTCTTGATATATTGACCTAATGGTAACTCGGACAAATAGCGTTGATAATCTCGATATTCATCTGACATCGATTCAAAGCTTTCCCGCTCCCACGGCGTACCTGGAATCGCCAGCAAAGGTGCCAGGATAGAACACACTGCAATATCTGCCAGACTAAAACGTGCACCCGCAAAATAAGCGCCACTATTCTCAGTTAACATCTGATTGAGTTGTTCAACTGTTTCTTGAATATATTTACGAGACTGGGCAAGTGTGTCCTCTGTCAGCGCATAGCCTTTGCTTAGAATTGTTTTAAGTAAAGGCTTGGAAAATTTTTCGAACTGACGCAAATAACCCTTTTCACCAATCAGGATCTCCATGGACTCATGATCATGAGATAAAGCCTGCGCCAGCATCCAGCGACGGATATGTCTACCTAGCTCTTGGGTAATCTCATCAATTTCCAGCACTTTCTGGCGTAACTTTCCTTCTACTGGTAACAAGCGATGTTCCGGATATTGCTCATCTAGATAGGAGGCGATTTGGGTCGAATCCGCAATCCACTGTTCACGATCGCGTAGAATCGGCAAACGGTTCTGCCCCGTCTTTAAACGGGTAAAGGCGCGATGGGCACCCGGCATGAGGTTTTGCGCGGCATATTCCAGCTCTTTATAGTCCAGCATCCATCGTGCTTTTTCACAGAAATGAGAGAGAGGAAACTGGTATAAGATGCGCATAAAATCTCCATGCTTATTTTTAGTTTGGCTACATTAAAACCATCTAATTTAGTCAGATACTTTAGTGACCCCAGACTGGAAATACAATGTACTTTTTATTCAAAATAAAGATGTTGCTTATTCAACGTTACGATGTTTATTTTATCCATTTTTTTTGTTGTAGTTATCTTTAAAGCAGATATATCTTTTTAAAATCAATACTTACAGTTTTACAAATAAATAAAATCCTGTTGTTTTTTAAACATTTAGTATATTCAAAATTAATAAAAACCTAGCAGTTTTTATCCTAAATAGCTTTTTTCATAAGCTTTGCACAAGCAATAACTTCATCTGATCCAGCTTAGCCTGTAACGTTTTGGTATCGATTTAGGATGTCATTATGTCTCGTTTAACTTCTGAAAAAGTTCATGTCATAGAAAATGATCACGACGCGATTAATGCTGCCTATTGTGCAGAGCATGCTGGCGGTGATTCTCATATAAGTGCTGCTGTTCAAGCCGCTGGTGGCACCATCTCGAATCAGCTCGATAAACGTAAAATTTAAAAACCTCTCTTTTCATAAGTTTTCAACAAAGCACCCGGCCATGACCTGACTTTGTCATGGCTTTCATGTAAAATCACTGGCAATTTTTATATAACGCTTTGTGAGTTATTTCATGGGTTTTAATTGTGGTATTGTAGGCCTGCCTAACGTTGGTAAATCTACGCTTTTCAATGCATTAACCAAAGCTGCAATTGCTGCGGAAAACTTCCCATTCTGTACGATTGAACCAAATACCGGTATCGTACCTGTGCCAGATCCACGCCTGGACAAACTTGCTGAAATCGTAAAACCACAACGCGTGATCCCAACGACCATGGAATTTGTAGATATTGCAGGTCTGGTTGCTGGTGCCTCTAAAGGTGAAGGTCTGGGTAACCAGTTCCTGGCCAACATCCGTGAAACGGATGCAATCGCTCACGTAGTACGTTGTTTTGAAGATGAAAATGTCATTCACGTCAACGGTAAAATTGATCCGCTTGATGATATTGCAACCATCAATACTGAGCTTGCGCTGGCTGATCTGGAAACTGTCACCAAAGCAGTGACCCGTCTGGCGAAATCTGCAAAAGGCGGTGACAAAGAAGCTGTAGCCACGAAAGCGGTTTTAGAAAAAATCTTGCCTTTACTCGACGAAGGCAAACCGGCTCGTGCAGCTGACCTAGATGATGATGAACGTAAACTGGTACGTGGTTTTGGTTTATTAACGCTGAAACCAACCATGTATATCGCCAACGTCGCAGAAGACGGTTTTGAAAATAATCCGCATCTTGATGCTGTACGCGAACTGGCTGCTGCTGAAAACGCGATCGTTGTTCCACTTTGCAACCAGATCGAAGCTGAAATTTCATTGCTTGAAGATGAAGACCGTGCGGAGTTCCTGGAAGCGATGGATATGGAAGAACCAGGTCTAAACGTGGTGATCCGTGCCGGCTATGCCTTGCTTGGCCTACAGACCTACTTCACTGCCGGTGTACAGGAAGTGCGTGCCTGGACGGTAAAAATCGGTGCGACTGCGCCTCAGGCAGCTGGTGTCATTCATACTGACTTCGAAAAAGGCTTTATCCGTGCAGAATGTATTGCTTACGATGACTTCGTACAGTACAACGGCGAAGCGGGTGCCAAAGAGGCCGGTAAATGGCGTCTAGAAGGTAAAACATACATCGTTCAGGACGGCGACGTTTTACATTTCCGTTTTAACGTATAAGTTTAAGCCAAGAAAAAGCCCCGATCCTTCGGGGCTTTTTTATATTCTCGTCTTTCAATTTAAAAACTATTCGGCATGCATTTCCGGATATTCTGCATTCTGCTCCATCCGCAAACGCTGCTTACGCGCCTCCAATAACATTTTTGCTTCCAGTTCCTTGCGGAATCCGAACAGAAAAACCAGCTCAGCCAGTACAAACAAAGGACCAATTGCCAGGCCGACCAAGTCATCCATAAAAGCCGGCTTTTTCTTTTCATAATAATGACCGACAAACTGAAATACCCATCCCACTACAAATATAAAGATGCTGCTGCTCAGCCAGCTGAAGGTCTCCCCTTGCGCGACGTTATAAGCATAGGGATAAGCAAACATAAAAATAAACGCCATGATTAATGCAAAAAATACATCAATACTGAGGTAATACAGAATACTGAGGGTGAGTAAAATAAAAGCCAAGGTCAACTCATAACCTGAGATAAAAAATGATAGACGGGCAGTCAAACACATCACGGAAAAAACAATCAGTGGCACGCCAATAAAATGAGTGGCTACATTTTTCCGATCCAGGTGATATGCTGCATACTGACTTAAAAGACGTTCTAGTCTGGTCATCTTATTCTTCCTTGTCTGGCCATAGCGATCACTATAAACTAAGTAAAATAATCCAGTTGTCAGATGGACGACACCTGAGCAAGCATGGAGCAATAAAAGCAGTGGAAGAAAAATATCTTGTTGAACTAGCAAAGAATGTCTGGTTCTCAAAATTACCTTCTCATTTCCAGAACGCCCTGCTAGAACATGCAGTTAGCTTATCTGTTGATAAAGACCAAGCCATCTTTTATTCAGGTGATGTGTTTGATGGAATCTATGCCGTATTAGAAGGTGCAATTGGTCTAGGTTCTATCAATATTGAGGGTAAGGAAGCAGTTTCTGCAATTGTGGAACCCATTGTCTGGTTTGGTGAAATTTCATTGGTGGATGAACAGCCACGTTCTCATCATGCCATTGCCTGCAAGAAATCCCTGCTCTTGCATATCCCCGCGCAATTTATTTATAAGCTGGTAGCTGAACACCCTACCTTCTGGTTTCATATCTCTCAACTCATGAGCCAGAAATTACGTTATGTGTTTCTGGAATTATTTTCTATTCAGACCCAAAGCTTGCAGCAACGTCTGGCACAACGTTTACTGTTTATCCTACAAGGCTATGGCAATCATCTGGTGATCGAAAACCGTACCATTCAGTTGTCACAGGAACAGTTGTCACAAATGCTGATGTGTTCTCGGCAGACGATTAACCAAGAATTACAGCAACTTGAAAAAATGAAGATCTTGAAAATTGCCTTTAAACAGATTGAAATTCTGGATGTACAACGACTACATCAATTAACCAGAGTCCCACTTCACTGATGCCGAACTCAGATAGTCAATAAGGCTGAGTAGATAACTCAGCCTGAAGTTGCTGCGATTGAAATGTTGATGCGTTTGAAATATCGATCAGCTTGCGACACCAATCTGCTTCGGATCTGTATTACCCAGTTGTGGTTGAGCAATCGCACCTTCACACTGCTGCTTATCCCGTTCATAATCGGCCTGCTTTTGTTCCAGACTGCTGCCATTGTCGATCACGGTACGCGCCCAGATTTCCAGACTGGTTAAGGCTTTACGACACAGCGCATATTTTCCTTCAGTCACTGAATCAGTCATTTTGACATTAATACGCCAGTCTGTGCTTAGCTTGCGTGCCGGTTGACGCACCTGGGTTTCCAGCTGATCCACTTCTTTATTATAAACCAGTGGATCGACTTTATTGATCAG
>CANQWW010000123.1 GCA_947627655.1 uncultured Acinetobacter sp.
GCCAAGATGATTCGATTAATTTAGAGATGACTCATCGTCATCAAACTGGCATTGCCACCAGCTGCTGCCGTATTGATACTGATAGCGCGTTCAATCACCAATCGCTCGACCGGAATATCGTAGTTGCCCGAAGTTAAATGGGTGATACCAATAATTGGACCTTTTCGGCCTGCAATGCGTTTCTGCAAATCAATCAATTCAGCAGTGTCACCATGATGCAGGACGGCATCAAATACACCTGTTTCAATATCCCGGACTACTTTAAATTGCTTGCTGACCGCGGCTGGCATCGTTGGTAAATATTTCAGAATAAAAGTATTGTCCGCCAGTACCGCAGGACGACTGCCAACCGATAAAATCGCCAGAATTTGCTGAATCTGATCCTGCTCGGTATGTGCTAAGGATAAAACGCTTTCACGTGGCAAGATCATGTACTGATTATCCTCACCAGTTGGGCCTTGGAGGCTAAGGCTTTGAACAGTCGCAATTTGCATAGGCGCTTTTAAAGATAAAGTCGGAAAAGTTTTAGCTACCCAAGCTTTAAACTCCTGAACAAGGTTATTTTCAACAAGGGCTGGCTCCGCTTGAACTGCATAAGGCTGAGCCAGTTTTTTCTCGGATACTTGATGCATTAAACGGTAGATATACAGTGGGCCACCCGCTTTCGGGCCGGTGCCGGACAGACCTTCGCCACCAAAAGGCTGGACGCCCACGACCGCACCGACGATATTGCGGTTAATATACAGGTTGCCGACTTCTGCTCGCGCAATCACGGTTTGCATGGTTTCATCAATACGCGTGTGCAAACCCATGGTCAGGCCATAACCCTTACTGTTGATCTGCTCTAATAACTGTTCCAGTTCGCCATATTTATAGCTGATCAGATGCAATACCGGACCAAATACTTCACGTTCTAGATCATTCAGATTTGGCAGTTCAATCAGGGTCGGCGCAATGAATGTTCCTTGAGTTAATTCAGTCTGGTCTTGATTAAACATCAACTGATGAACTTTATGACCTTTGCTGCGCATCTGCTCAATATGCTTTTGGATATTTTGTTGGGCTTCTGCATCAATCACTGGACCAATATCGGTTTTCAGCAAGACCGGATTGCCAACACGCAACTGTTGCATGGCACCTTTGAGCATGTTGCGAACAGCCTCCAGATTATCCTCCTGAACACAAAGGACACGCAGGGCAGAACAACGTTGACCGGCACTGTCATAGGCAGAGCTCACAACATCCAAAACCACCTGTTCAGTCAGGGCGGATGAATCCACAATCATGGCATTCTGACCACCGGTTTCAGCAATCAGGGTGACGCTTTCTCCAAACTGATTCAGACGTTCTGCAACGGTTTTTTGCAGAATCTGAGCGACTTCGGTGGAACCGGTAAACATGATGCCCTGAATACGTGAATCTGCACTGAGCTGTGCACCAATGGTTTCACCGCGCCCAGGTAGCAGCTGTAATACATCCTGCGGAATACCGGCTTCCCATAAAATCTGTACGGCTTGTGCTGCAATCAGCGGCGTTTGTTCAGCCGGTTTGGCAATCACGGTATTGCCAGCGACCAGCGCTGCTGAAAGCTGACCGGTAAAAATCGCCAGCGGGAAATTCCATGGACTGATACATAGCACGGTGCCTAAAGGCTGGATCTGTACATTGTCAGTGAGATCCAAAACTTGAGCTGCATAGTAACGCAAGAAATCTACCGCCTCACGCACTTCGGCAATCGCATTGGCATAGGTTTTACCTGCTTCACGAGAAAGAAGAACCATGAGCGGTAGCAGGCGTTCTTCCATCAATTCTGCGGCTCTATTCAGGCAGGCAGCACGCTCATTTTTTGACAGATTGGCCCAGAAACTTTGTGCATTAACGGCTTGGGTGAGTGCAATTTTGGCCTGTTCAGAAGTTGCTTCATAGACTGTGCCGACCACATCCTGATGTTGTGCCGGATTGATTACGGGAACTGCATGGGTTGTATCCACGCTGCTAAATGCCGTTCCCATAGCCGCTGCCTGAAATTGCGTATTTGCCAGACTGGATGCAACTTCATTTAAAATACGGAGCTCAGCATCATTGGCCAAATCGAGTCCGGATGAGTTAATGCGCGCATCGGCATAAAGATCTTGCGGATAGGGAATATGCGGATGCTTGGCTCCCAATACGTTTTCCTGTTTTGATGCCTTTAAAATCGTTTGCTGTGGATTTTCAATCAAATCTTCAATGTTTAAAGTCTTGTCGGCAATACGATTGACGAATGAGGTATTGGCACCATTTTCCAGTAAACGACGCACCAGATAAGCCAGCAAGGTTTCATGATTGCCGACTGGCGCATAGATCCGGCAGGGTATACCGAGTTTATTTTTCGATGGATCACCCACGACATTTTCATACAGCGGTTCGCCCATGCCATGCAGACATTGAAACTCGTATTGGCCAGCATAATACTGCTCAGGTTGCGCCAGCTGATAGATCGTCGCTACCGTTTGTGCATTGTGTGTGGCAAATTGCGGGTAGATATAATCCGGTTCAGCCAACAGCTTACGCGCACAGGCGATATAAGACAGATCTGTGTGTACCTTACGGGTAAATACCGGATAATCCGACATTCCATCAATTTGGGCTTTCTTGATTTCACTGTCCCAATACGCGCCTTTGACCAGACGAATCATCAAGCGTTTCTGACTACGCTTCGCCAGATCAATGATGTAATCCACCACATAAAAACAGCGTTTTTGATAGGCCTGAATCACAAAGCCAATGCCTTTCCAGTCCTGCAATTGTGGTTCAAAACACATGCGTTCTAATAATTCTAGCGAAATCTCAAGGCGATCGCTTTCTTCAGCATCGATATTTAAACCAATATTGTACTGCTTGGCCAAGACCGCGAGTTTCAGTACTTTTGCATAGAGCTCATCATGCACGCGATCCATTTGCGAGCGCTGATAACGTGGATGCAGCGCAGAGAGCTTGATAGAAATTCCGGGACCATCATAAACATCTTTATCCTGTGATGCTTGACCAATGGCATGAATGGCTTGCTGATAATCCTGATAATAACGTTCAGCATCCGGATCGGTCAGCGCTGCTTCACCCAGCATGTCATAGGAATAGCGAAAGCCTTTTTCTTCCAGCGGTTCGGCATTTTTCAGGGCTTCATCAATGGTTTCACCCGTAACAAACTGCTCGCCCATCATGCGCATGGCAACATCGACGGCCTTACGGATAATCCCGCGGCCACTGCGTGCCAAAAGACCCGTCAATAAGCTAGACAGGCTTTTTTGCTGCGGGGTTTCCATCAGCTTACCGGTCAGCATCAGCCCCCAAGCTGCCGCGTTCACAAACATTAGCTGGCTCTGGCCTAAATGCTCTTTCCAGTTACCTTGATTGATTTTGTCTCGAATCAGCAGGTCACGTGTGGCTTTGTCCGGAATCCGCAGCAGGGCTTCTGCCAGACACATCAGCGCAATACCTTCCTGAGAAGATAAAGAAAATTCCTGCAATAAGCCTTGTACGATCCCGGCTTTCCCAGTGGAGCTTTTGCGCTCACGCAAGGAATGCGCGAGATCAAAGGCAAGCGCCTGAATCTTGTCACTCATCTCGGAAGAAATTTCACTATGGGCCAATAACTCTTCGACGCATTCAGTTTCAGCACGACGCCATGCCGTATTAATATGTTCTTCGTATTGGTTTTTATATTTAAATTCAGCAATATAATTCGAGTGCTGGGCCGCATCTAAAATTGAATCTGGGCGGAGAGTGGTTGGCATAGTGACTTCCTGTACTGCGTCAATCAGTTCTTTGAGGTGAATGAGTTTTAATCTATAATCACAGAATATTTGACGAATATCTCACTATAGTTTTCGCTTTTTTTAGAGAATAATTCTAATGACAAGTCCTTATTTGAACCTTGACCGTATAGATATTCGTATACTGGGTTTATTGCAATCCGATGCTAAGCTGTCCAATATCAAACTGGCTGAACTGGTCAATCTGTCGCCTACAGCAGCCTTGGCGCGTGTACAAAAGCTGACCCGTGAAGGTTTTATTGTGGGCTATGAAGCGCGCCTCAATCCAGTCATGTTGAATAATGGTTTTGTGGTCTTTGTTGAAATTTTACTGGATAAAACCACACCGAATGTTTTAGATGAATTTTCCCATGCAGTCCGGCAGATTCCTGAAATTATCGAATGTCACATGATCAGTGGCGGCTTCGATTTCGTGGTAAAAATCCGCTGTGCCAATATGGATGAATTCCGCAAAATCTCAGGTCAGATCTTGTGGCAATTGCCCGGAATTAAAGAAACGCGCAGTTATCCGGTGATGGAAGTGATTAAAGAAAGTCAGCGGATCCATCTGAAAATGCCGGGAAAAGCCCAGTAATTCGCAGTAAATTAAAATCAAAAAGGGACTCGAGAGTCCCTTTTTTTTGTATTGAATATCAATATTATTTTTCCATTTCCGCCATTTCTTTTTGATATTCGGCTTTAGCCATTTCAAAACGATGTACCACATCTTCGCTAGGTGCTTTATCCAGCAGGCTGACGATGATAATGCTGAGCGTGGCCAAAATAAAGCCCGGAATAATCTCATACAGACCGGTATCACCCATGTAATTTTTCCAGACAATTACAGTCACGGCACCAACCACCATACCCACAATTGCGCCGTTGAGGGTCATTCGTTTCCAGAATAGCGACAAGATAATCAGCGGGCCGAATGCGGCACCAAAACCTGCCCAGGCATAAGCCACCAGACCCAAAACCTTACTGTTCGGGTTAATCGCCAGTGAAATGGCAATCAGGGCAATCACCAAGACCATGCCGCGACCGACCCAGATCAGTTCTTTTTGGGAGGCATTTTTACGCAGGAAACTCTTGTATAAATCTTCGGTCAGGGTAGTTGAGCAGACCAGAAGCTGACAGCTTAAGGTACTCATAATTGCTGCCAAGATAGCAGCCAGAATGATTCCGGCAATCCAAGGATTAAACAGAATTTTGGTCAATTCCATAAACACCGTTTCAGGATTTTGATTCACCACCGAGGCCAATGCGGGATTGACACTGAAGTAGGCAATACCGATATAACCGGCAGCCACTGCACCGCCTAGGCATAGAATCATCCAGGTCATGCCAATACGGCGTGCAGCAGGAATGGTTTTGACCGAATCCGCTGCCATAAAACGCACCAGAATATGCGGCTGACCAAAATAACCCAAGCCCCATGCCAGACTGGAAATAATCGCGACGGTGCTTAAACCTTCAAGCATGCTGGAAGCATGTGGGCGAGCCGATTCAAGGATGACACTTACTTGCTGGCTGTTGTCGCCCAAGGTCAAGAAGGTAATGATCGGAGTCAGCAATAAGGCAAAAATCATCAAACCGGCCTGGAATGTATCTGTCCAGCTGATCGCCAAAAAGCCACCAATACAGACATAGAGAATCGTCGCCACCGCACCAATCACAAGCGCTGTAGTGTAATCCCAGCCAAATAGGCTTTCAAACAGACGCGCACCCGCGACCATGCCTGAGGCACAATAAATCGCAAAGAACACCAGAATCACCAAGGCAGACAAGACCCGTAAAATGCGTTTACGATCGGAAAAACGGCTGGTGAAATAATCCGGCAAGGTCAGGGCATTGTTCTGATATTCAGTATGGGCACGCAATCGACCTGCCACGAGTAACCAGTTCAGCCATGCACCGATAATCAAACCGATCGCAATCCAGACTTCTGACAGACCAGACAGGTAAATGGCTCCCGGAAGACCCATCAATAGCCAGCCACTCATGTCTGATGCACCCGCCGAAAGTGCAGTAACGACACTGCCCAGACTCCTTCCACCTAGAATATATTCGTCAAAATTGGAGGTGGCACGATAAGCATATAAACCGATTGCAATCATGGCGATAATATAAAACATGAAGGTAATCAGGGTGGGGTTTAAATAAGTCATAGGCAGGTCATCCTGTAAATATGGAAATCATCGTCCAAGATGATTTTTTGTACTGAGATCGCAAGGAGGTGATTCAAGCATGGTTTAAAAATTACACTCTGTAACAATTACACAGCTTTTATGTATACTTATTGTAAACATCGTAGTAATTCACTGAAATTGAATCAGGAATAACTTGAACGGATAAAAGGCAATACGACGTCGGATTCAGGGGGGGAAGTGGAAATTTTGAATAAATAGTTAAAATATTTAAATTTTAGCCAGTTGATTACACAATCTTACAAAACTCACAGCTTTAGCGTATTGGTAATAAATCGTAGCAAATCTAGGTTAAAGTCTTCCTATTAGGCCTGTATTTGTTTGCTCATATTAATGTCACACCAAATACGGTGCATCGCCAAGAGTATTTTTTAGTGGACAATATGCTTCAAATCGAACCAACCCGCATTGAACGTGATTTATTGGGGGAAAAACAAATCCCGTTGCATAGCTATTATGGGATTCATACCTTACGCGCCATCGAAAATTTTAAGATTTCCGGATTGGCGGTGGGGCAACAAACGCATTTTATTCGTGCTTTGGCCCAAGTGAAAAAAGCTTCGGCACAGGCCAATCTGTATTTTAAAAAATTGCCTGAGCAGACCAGTCTTGCTATTCAGAAAGCTTGTGATGAATTGATTCAGCACCCGGAAGCGTGGCAAGCAGCATTTCCACTTGATCCTTATCAGGGCGGTGCCGGAACCTCCATCAATATGAATGCCAATGAGGTGATTGCCAATATTGCCCTTGAAATGTCGGGCCATCAGAAAGGTGATTATCATATTCTGCATCCGAATGATCATGTCAATACCTCGCAATCGACCAATGATGTCTATCCAACGGCTTTGCGTCTGGCGACCTATAGCAGTTTGGATGAATTATTGAGTGTGCTCAAGGCGCTGATAGATTGTATCGATCATAAAGCTGCCGAATTTGAATATGTCATCAAGATGGGACGTACCCAGTTACAAGATGCAGTTCCGATGACCATGGAACAGGAATTCCGGGCATTTGCGACTTTATTAAAAGAAGACCTGAAGCTGATTGGGCAGATGCGACAGTTATTGCTGGAAGTCAATTTAGGCGCCACTGCTATTGGGACCGGAGTGAATACACCGCCGGGCTATGCCAAGCGGGTGGTAGAAATCTTGGCGCACCTGACAGGTCTGCCTTTAAAAGGAGCGGCAGATTATGTCGAGGCAACCAGCGATTGTGGCGTCTTTATTATTTTGTCGAGCAGTTTAAAACGTCTGGCAGTGAAACTGTCCAAAATCTGTAATGACTTGCGCCTGCTCAGTTCGGGACCGCGTACAGGTCTGGCTGAAATACGTTTACCCGAATTACAGGCAGGTTCTTCGATCATGCCGGCAAAAATCAATCCGGTGATTCCGGAAGTGGTCAATCAGATTGCCTTTCGGGTGATTGGTAATGACTTAACCATTACTATGGCAGCGGAAGCTGGGCAGTTACAACTGAATGTGATGGAACCTGTGATTGCCC
>CANQWW010000124.1 GCA_947627655.1 uncultured Acinetobacter sp.
GTTCCTGATCGTGACTGTCACCATGCTGTTGGGAAACGCACCCGTGCTCGATGGCGCTGTAATCACACAGACTTGGCCTTGGCTTCCACAGCTGGGGATTGACTTTAGCTTCCGTCTCGACTCACTGGGTTTGCTATTTGGTTTGCTGATCAGCGGAATCGGCACCCTAATTTATATTTATGCCTACTATTATTTAAGCCCAAAAAACTCTCTCAGTAAACTCTATGTGCTGCTGATGCTCTTTATGGCAGCCATGCTCGGCATCTCCTTGTCGAATAACCTGATGATCCTGCTGATCTTCTGGGAACTGACCAGTATTTCTTCTTTCCTGCTCGTCGGTTACTGGAGCAATTACGAAGTGGCCCAACGCGGTGCCCGTATGGCCTTGACCATTACCGGGATGGGTGGACTGGCCATGCTGGGTGGCTTTATTCTACTGGGCGAAATTACCGGCACCTATCAGATTGACCAGATTCTGGCGATGACCGAGCTGATTCAGTCTCACTACTTGTTTGTGCCGACTTTGCTATTGATTTTGCTCGGTGCTTTTACCAAAAGTGCGCAGTTCCCGTTTCATTTCTGGCTGCCGAATGCCATGGCAGCACCGACCCCGGTTTCGGCCTATCTGCACTCCGCCACCATGGTCAAAGCGGGCCTGTTTTTAGTAGCACGTTTATTGCCGATTTTCGCCGGCGCAGCTCTGTTCCATAATATCGTTACTTTTGTTGGCCTGTTTACCTTATGTATGGCCGCCTTTTTTGCCATCTTTAAAGAAGACCTGAAAGGCTTACTGGCCTATTCGACCATCAGCCACCTCGGCTTGATCATGTGTCTGCTTGGGGTAGGTTCACCGCTTGCAGTGGCAGCAGCGATTTTCCATATCATTAACCATGCGACCTTTAAAGCTGCACTGTTCATGATTGCGGGGATTATTGACCATGAGTCGGGTACCCGTGACCTGCGCAAACTCTCTGGGCTCTGGCAGCTCCTACCATTTACCGCCACCTTAACAATGGTCACGGCAGCATCAATGGCCGGTGTGCCGCTGACCAATGGCTTCCTGTCCAAGGAAATGTTCTTTACCGAGCTGTTGGCAAATTTAAGTGGTCCACTCTTGATCGGTTCAGCCATCGTTGCAACGCTGGCCGGGATTTTTGCAGTGGCCTATTCCATTCGTCTGGTGCATGGGGTGTTCTTTGATGGCCCACTGGGTGCGCAGGTTCCTAATAAAGATGCCCATGAGCCACCTTTTGGTATGCGTGCGCCCGCCACTCTGTTGGCAATTCTGTGTATCTTGATCGGTCTCTTGCCTGCCTTACTGGTTGAGAAGATCGTAAACAGTACTACGCGTGCTGCTACCCAGAATATGGCCTTTGAAGGCACGCATCTGGCCATCTGGCATGGCTTTAATATGCCATTGCTGATGAGTGTGATCGCCCTGATTGGTGGGGTAATCTTCTATTTCAGTCTGGCCAAAGGGGGTGCAATCCGGGAAATTGACCTGGATCCAGCTCTGGGTAAATTGCAAGGCCGCCTGCTCTTTGACCGATTTCTAAAATCATTGCTGTTAAATGCGCGTAGTTTCCGCCGGGCCACTGAAAATGGTAAATTGCAAAGCTATCTGCTCTGGATTGTACTGTTTACCATTGCGCTGGTTGCCCTGCCCTTGGTATCGCATCAGGTGAGCACCGGTACGCGCGAGCTGACCCATGCCCCAATGCTGGCAATTGTACTCTGGCTGCTGCTATTCTCGGCCTGCTGGATGATGCTCTGGTTCCACCATGAACGTATTAAAGCGGTGTTGATCAGTGGCGCTGTCGGTCTGGTCGTGACCCTGATCTTTATATCATTCTCGGCGCCAGACTTGGCATTAACCCAAATTACGGTGGATGTGGTCACGACAGTACTGCTGTTAATGAGCCTGTCACTGCTGCCGCAGCTCACCCCCTATGAATCCAGCCCAAGTCGTCGCTGGCGCGATGCCATCATTGCCATCGGTGGCGGCCTGAGTATTGCCTGGGTGGCTTGGCTTATCCTGACCCGAGATCACAATTCAATTTCCTGGTTCTTTATCCAGCAGTCGCTACCATTAGGCGGCGGCTCGAATGTGGTCAACGTGATTCTGGTCGATTTCCGTGGTTTTGATACCTTCGGTGAAATTACCGTACTCGGCATTGCCGCGATTGGGGTCCTGAGCCTGATGGATGGCATGCGGGCACATGGGACGACCATGACCCAAGGCCTGTCTTACCGTTTTAATCCGTCTCCATTGATGCTGCGAATTACTGCATCATGGATTTTACCGGTGGCCTTGGTGGTCAGCTTGTACATTTTCATGCGCGGTCATAATCTGCCAGGTGGTGGCTTTATTGCCGGTCTGGTGACCTCACTGGCACTGATCATTCAATATGTGGCCTTTGGTCAAGACCATTCAGAAAAATTACTCGGTGCCAAATCTGGACGTTTGTATGAAATCTGGATTGGTGTGGGTTTAACGATTGCCGGATTAACCGGTATCGCAGCCTGGTTCTGGTCGCGTCCGTTCCTGACCAGCGCCCATATTCATGTTTACCCACCCGTACTTGGGGATATGCACCTGGCCTCTGCTGCACTGTTTGATGTCGGGGTATATGTCACGGTGGTGGGTGCAACCATGCTGATGATTTCCGTGTTGGGCGACTCGCGTCACTCCAGCATGACTGGCCCAGTACCAAGAGGATAATGCAATGATCAGTCTAGAATTTTTATTGGTCTCTGCGATTGGCTTACTGACCGCCACCGGTATCTACCTGATTTTGCGTGCCCGTACCTTCCCGGTTGTTCTCGGTCTGGCGATGATTGGTTATGCGGTCAACCTGTTTCTATTTGCCATGGGACGTATTCACCTGAATGCACCTGCGGTACTGACAGAAACCAGCCACATCACTGACCCTTTGCCACAGGCACTGGTCCTTACCGCTATTGTTATTGGCTTTGCCACCACCGCATTTATTGTGCAGCTGGCACTGCGCAGTCGTTATGAATCAGGAACAGATCACGTTGACTCCAAAGAAGAAATACCAGCACATGACCCACGTGAGGATGAGCCTTGATGACTGATCTTTATAATTTCTGGGTTCAACATACACCGATTTTCAGTATTCTCCTGCCGGCATTTACCGCCTTTATTCTGGTCTTGCTGGGTAATCCAGGCTCGGGTTCTCTCACCACGGATTGGCGTCAGCCTTGGCGCCGTGGGATTAGCCATGTGTCGACCTTACTGGGTCTGATCCTTTCGGTAAGTTATCTGATCAGTACCAGTCAGGGACAGATCAGTGTTTATGCCTTAAGTGAATGGAATGCACCTTTTGGTATTGTGCTGGTGCTGGATCAACTTTCTGCTCTGATGCTGGTATTGACCTATACACTTGCGGCACCCATCGTCTGGTATGCCAGCAAGGACTGGGATATCCGTGGCCGTTATTTCCATGCCATGACCCATTTCCTGCTGATGGGTCTCAGTGGTGCCTTCCTGACCGGCGACCTGTTTAACCTGTTTGTGTTCTTTGAAATCCTGTTGATGGCCTCTTATGTGCTGCTGCTACACGGTCAGGGCAAGGCACGCTTCCATCTCGGCATTCATTATGTGACCATCAACCTGCTGGCCTCTGCCCTGTTCCTGATCGGACTGGGTATGATTTATGGCAGCGTCGGTAGCCTGAATATGGCAGATGTGGCACGTTTGATCCCTACCCTGGAAGCAGACCAGCACAAGCTGGCTGTTGCAGGCGGACTGATGCTGTTTGTGGTGTTTGGGATTAAAGCGGCGATGCTACCCGTCGGTTTCTGGCTGCCAAAAACCTATGCGGTAGCGACCACACCGGTAGCCGCTATATTTACCATTATGACCAAGGTCGGGATCTATGCCATTTTAAGAATTAACGGCACCATTTTTGATGATGAATACAGCCATCACATTCTGATGAATGCCTTATTGGTCATTGGCCTGATTACTTCGCTATACGGTGCTTTTGCCGCGATTGGCACAGACCGTTTACGCCGTTTCGTGGGCTTTATGATTCTGTCTTCAGTCGGCACCATCCTGATTGCGATTTCTATGAATAACACTGCAGCCTGGGCCGGTGGTTTGTACTACACCGTCCACAGTACGCTAATTGGTGCTTCTTTCTATTTGCTCTGTGGCTGGATTACTTCGCAACGCGGTGAGTTTAAAGACCACTTCAAGATTGCGCCGCAAATGAAGCAGAATACCAAGGTTTCGGTGGTTTATTTCATTATTGCCCTAATGATGGCGGGCCTCCCCCCCTTCAGTGGCTTTTTTGGCAAGATTTTTATTCTGCAGGCCACCGCAGATTCACCTTATCAACTGCTGATTATCATCACGGTTTTGCTGGTCAGCCTGCTCAGTATTTTAGCCTTTACCCGCGTTGGCCTGATTCTCTTCTGGCGCTCAAGCAAACCAGATGATGACTCGCAGTCTGAAGCATATGTATCTTATCAGGCACTGCCAAGCCGGGCGCCGATCCGCAATGATAAGGTCATTTATCTGCTCCTGGCCGGATTAACAGCCTATGTGGTTTTCGCGTCACCCATCTATAATTTCGTCTTGAATACCGCCGTACAACTGAAAGACAATTCGGTTTATGAAGCAGCCTTACTGCAACGTAATGCTGAAGGTAAGGTGATTAGCGTGCAGCCTTTTGATCCAGAATATGTGCCGGAAACCAAATATGGCGGTGAAGTTGCCGATCCAAATGCCCACTTGATTCCTTATGTGATCGCCCCGGCGACCTTAGAGGGTGAAAATATCTCTGAGTTTAAACAGCGTCAGATCAATGAACAGTATATTGAGCAGCAACAAGCACCGAGTGATAACCAACTGAAACCGCAGGAGGGTCCATAATGAAAGAATCTTTCTTACAACGTTGGTTCCCTCACCCGCTGGTTTCAGTGATGGTCGGTATTAGCTGGGCTTTATTAAATCATAGTCTGGATGCCGGCACGCTTTTGATGGCCTTTATTCTGGCGGTGCTGATTCCACGCGTGGTCGGTCGTTTTATCGACTATACGCCAAATATCCAGTGGATACCGGCAATACGCCTGTTCTGGGTGGTGGTCTGGGACATTATTGTTGCCAATCTTAGAGTGGCGCGACTGGTACTGGGTCCGACCAGAAACCTGCATCCGAAATGGTTCCGGGTTCCTCTGGAAACCGAACATGAAGAAGTCAATGCCCTGTTGGCGATGATCATTACCACCACACCAGGGACGGTCACGGCAGGGATTGATCAGGACCGCGGTGACATTCTGGTGCATGCCTTGAGTACCGATGATGAAGCGGCCGAGATTGAGATCATTAAACAGCGCTATGAACGCCCATTAATTGAAATTTTTAGCGCTCAGAAAGGAGAAAAAGCATGACCATTTTACCTTATGCTTTAATGATCAGTCTGGGTGCGGTCACGATTTCAATGTTCCTTTGCCTAGTGCGTTTGATTATTGGACCGTCGATTGTGGATCGTCTGCTGGCGTTGGATACCCTGTTTCTTAACGGCACCTGTCTGGTGGTAATTCTGGGCATTTACTGGACCAGCACATTCTTGTTTGAAGGTGCATTGTTAGTGGCCATGCTGGGCTTCGTGTCAACTGCAGCCCTGGCACGCTATTTCACCACTGGCCATGTGATCGATTAGGAGACGCAAAATGCAGTTTTATTTGGAAATTCTGGTCTCTATTTTTCTGGTGATTGGCTCATTCTTTATGCTGGTCGGAGGAATTGGGATGGTACGTTTACCCGACCTGTTTATGCGTCTGCATGCACCGACCAAATCCAGTACCTTAGGTCTGGGCAGCTTTCTGATTGCCGCCATTTTCTTTTCTGCGATCTATGGACGTTTTGGTTTTGCAGAAATCCTGATTACCCTGTTTGCATTTATTACTGCTCCGGTTTCTGCAAATTTGATGGCACAGGCTGCGCTACACTTACGTTTGCGTTCCATGAGTGGCGAAGTGCCGGAAGCGCTGGATCGTCCACTGCCTTGGCAAAAGACCCGCCGCCGTGCTTTCTATGAAAAGAAAAATAGCGATGAACATTTAAAATAAAAAGAAGGTGTAAATATATATAAAAGCCTTTTCCGTTATTGCCAATGCCATAAAAAAGCCACCCGAAGGTGGCTTTTTTATTTGGCTCAAATGAGCTTATTCATCATCTTTCTTGTCATCAGCTGCAGGTAAATCTTTTACCGCCTCTGCAATCAGACCAAACATATAGTTGCCATAGGCATTGGTTTTATCGTAATGAAAACGCAAACGCGGCGTAATACGTGTCTTGATCCGACGGCTCAGTTCGTGGCGCAGGAAACCAGAGGCCTTGTTCAGGACATCTAAGGTTTCTTTATTGGCCGCTTCACTTTGCTCATCGCCCAGTTCACGTCCCATTACGGTCACATAAACTTCAGCATAGCCTAAATCTGGGCTGACTTTCACCGCCGAGATGGTCACCAGACCACCTAGACGTGGATCTTTAAGCTCTTGACGAATCAGTTCAGAGAGCTCTCTCTGAACTGTATCGGCCATGCGCTTAAGACGCTGACTACCCGCCATTAAAGACTCCGTTTAATCAATTGAACATCGTACACTTCGATCTTGTCTTGTGCTTTGATGTCTTTATAGCCTTTGACTGCAAGACCACATTCCATACCGGCACGAACTTCTTCCACCACTTCTTTGTAGCGACGTAGAGATTCAAGTTCACCTTGGAATACCACCACATCATCACGAAGTACGCGAATCGGTTTGTTACGATGTAGCACACCTTCCAGTACCATACAACCAGCAGCTGCACCGAACTTGCTTGAGTGGAACACTTCACGTACTTCAGCCACACCCAGAATCGTTTCACGATGTTCTGGTGCCAGCTTACCACTCATCGCCGCTTTCACGTCGTCGATCAATTGATAGATCACTGAGTAGTAACGGATGTCGATGCTGTCTGCATCGGCTTTTTGACGCGCTGCATTATCGGCACGAACGTTAAAGCCAAGGAGAACTGCTTCTGAAGATTCAGCCAGAGTAACGTCAGACTCGGTGATTGCACCAACGCCTGAACCAATAATACGGACTTTCACTTCGTCAGTGGCCAAGTCAGCAAGTGCAACATGTAATGCTTCTAAAGTACCACGTACGTCTGTTTTCAAGACCACGTTGACAATAGGTACATCTTTTTTGCCCATAGACGCCATGATGTTTTCAAGACGCATTGCAGATTGACGTTCAAGACGTTTTTGACGTTCACGATCCATACGCGCATCGGCAACTTCACGTGCTTT
>CANQWW010000125.1 GCA_947627655.1 uncultured Acinetobacter sp.
TTTACTTTTCTCAGATACCTGGTGAAATTCAATCACCATCTTGTTGATTTGTTTAAAATCAAAGCGTTCTTTACTGTAGACCAAAGTCAGAACAGTACAGACCAGTGCACTACTGCCATAAGCAGTCAGTGAACTTAATAAGGTGCCGTATTCACGTAAGAAGCCGATGGTCCATGGCATAAAGCCAATACTGGCCAAGATGCCAACCACCAAACCGACTTTCTTGCCGAAGAAACCAAAGGTCATCAGACCCAGCACCACACCAATACCCAGGGTTGCAACTAGCTCAAAGCCAAGAGCAATCAATCCCTGGATTGGAATCCATTCAAAACGTACAATCAGGAAGCTGGCAAAGGCGATGCCAACTGACCAGTTAAAGGCACGGGCATTCACTTTGTCCCAATACAGGCTGACAATCACTGGGAATACAATAGAGCCCCACAGTGCGCCGACAAAAATCAGCATCGATAAAATGTCAAATTTTAAAGTGGCGATAACGATCCCGAGCATCGTGGCGATAATCATGGTCATACGGCCAATAAACAGCATTTTCTTCGGATTCGGTTTATTTTTTGCAATCTGTTTACCATAGATGTCGGTCATCACAATGGCAGACAAGGCAGATAAATCCGAGTCAGCGGTTGAAGACAAGGCCCCGATCACCATGATGAATAACAGCGCCACCATAAATGGGGACAAGTAAGTCGCTGCCATTTGTGGAATCAGGTTATTCAGGTTGCCATCGACCGGTTGAATCCCGGCAAATAAGGCCAGTAATCCGAGCATCCCTAAACCGATGACAATTGCGGCATAACCAATGGTTGCCGTAATAAAGCTGGGTTTAATCAAGTCTTCCCGTACTGCAAATAAACGCTGGGCAATAGTCTGGTTACCGATGGCATAGGCCAGGACTGCAACAAAGAAGGGCGCGCCTTGTTCCAGGAATGCAGTTTTAGAGAAGAAATCGAGCTGTTCTGGCTGCAGGTTATGAATACCACTTTGAAACAGAGAGGGTCCGCCCAAGGTGAAGAATAGCGTCGGAATAATAATGACCGCGGCCACAATCATGGCCACCAGCTGACCGAAATCTGTAAAAACGGAAGAACGGAAGCCAGACCAGAGCGTATAAGACAGCACACCAATCCCGGTGATCAAAACGCCATGTATAAAGCTCAAGGGAGATAAAATTTCGACCAATGCCCCCGCTGCAGTGAAATTCACCATCAGACTGATGACACTACCCACAATGTTAGAACCTGCCAGGATCATCTGGCTCTGGTTACCATGGCGGGCATGCATGATTTCTGCCAGCGTATGTGCATTGGGTGCCAATTCACGAAAGCGTTTACCAAACGGGTAAATAAACAAAATCATCAGCGCGCCCCAGAGGCCGTAGTGCAAGGCACCGGAAACGCCGTATTTATAACCTGAAGAGGCAGCTGCATAGAATGACGCTGCCCAAATCCAAGTTGCGGTCATGCTGGCCGCAGACATACCAAAGCCAATAGAACCATTCGAGACCATATAGCCATCGACATTTTCATTTTTTTGTTTAATACGTAACGACAGTACAAAGGTAATGCCGTAAAAAAGCACCATCAATAGTACAGTGGTTGTACTAGTGAATTGAAACATAATTACTCCTTAAGCGAGGCACCTTTATTTTAAAAAACAAATCTTTTGGTGACGGACTAAGGCTCTAAAACAGGCAGAGCATAAAGCTGCAGAAAATGAGAAATCTGGTGTTTAAATATCTAGCTGATATTTGATCCACAGCATAAAAAAGATGTACCTAGGTGAGTCCAAAAAATGGACGATTCCTCAGCAATTGCGCTAGAGCTTAACATAAAACTATCAAATTCACTGATGAAGTCAGCATGAAGTGAAGTTTTTTACTGATATAGGGCGATTTTGACTCCTCAAAAATCTGATATTATAGCGACTGATATATCGATATTTTTTAGGAATTACAGTGGTTTATGCGGTTTGTTTAAATTTACTAAAGTTTGGGTGAATTTAAAATGTTAAAAAAAGTAACAAAATTTTAAAATTCATACTTTTTTGATTTTTGAATGCTAGTCCAAGCCTATATCTGAAACCTATGGCTATAGAATGAATAAAATAAAATTTAGTTTAAATCTCTTTTTTGAATATTATCGCTAGGTGTTTTTGCATACAGGAAATAATCATTTATCAAATAGATATATAGGTGCTGTTAAGATGGATATTTATATGCTGATTTTTGATGGAGAATAAGTGCATATTAAGTGCAATGTGATGGTTGATATTAGAAGCTAGAATCCATAATAAAAGAAACTTTGATGACATACTGAGATCACAGGATTATGAGAGGGAAAATATTCTATTTTCATTCTTTATTTTGGCTGAGTAATTCAGGCTAAATTCAGCAGAATACCGGATAAAAATAATAAAAATAGGTAGGCCAGTCATCACATTTAATAGGGGGGAAGTCGTACCGCTCAAAGACCCCAAATTCAGATACACAAGGGAAGTCGAAGTTCCACCTGAGCTGATGTGGCTCATGCCTTCTCAGGCACAGATGGGCAGCGAATGCTTTTGCTGTTGGCGAGATGGATCAGCACAGGAAATTTAGCTACAAGTTCAGCAATGTGTAATTGCAAACAAGAGGAGACCAGTTTGAATACTGTAGATGGAACTGTTGAAAAATAAGACAATTTTACTCAGTGAAAATATTCTTAAAAAAAATTAATTTTTCTATTACAATTTATGTTAAGATTTTCGGCTAAATTCAATTCTTTTGTCTGATAATAAAAGCATTATTTTAAAAATATCAAATATTTTAGTACCAGTTTTCTTGTTTCCTCTCTAGCCGATCTGGCGTTTTCACAGTAGAATATGCGCTCTCTCAAGTCACATTGTGGCATGGTTTATGACCATCCCGTGGAGCCAAAATCAGCATGTTTATTGTTGCCGGTGCACCTGCACATTCTTCATTTAAGAAAACTCAACTACTCTCACGTTTATCGTCAATTAGTTCTGTTCAATCAATTGAAAGTCAATGGGTCTACCTCTTTGACCAAGCGCTCAACGAGCAACAACAGCAATCCGCTTTACAGCTTTTAAACGATGGTCAGTCTTTTGACCTACGCCAAGCGACAAGTGATGAGATTCAGATTTTAGTGACCCCGCGACTTGGCACCATCTCGCCATGGTCCTCGAAAGCGACTGATATTTTTACCAACTGTAATACGCCGGTTCATCGTTTAGAACGCGGCGTTTTATTTACTTTAAAGGGTGAAAAAGCGCTTTCTAAAGAAGTTTTGCAGATCCTGCATGACCGCATGACTGAAAGTGTATTTAGTCAGATTGAAGATGCAGCAGCACTGTTTGCTGAAACAGCACCAAAACCTTTAAATGCGATTGATATTTTAGGTGAGGGTAAATCTGCACTGGTAAAAGCCAATAACGAATTTGGTTTTGCCCTGTCAGACGAAGAAATTGATTATTTAACTGCAGCATTTAATCAGCTGGGCCGTAATCCAAATGACATCGAACTGATGATGTTTGCACAGGCCAACTCTGAACATTGCCGCCATAAAATCTTTGGTTCTGAATGGACCATTGATGGTGAAGTTCAGCCGTTGTCTTTATTCCAGATGATCAAAAATACTTATAAAGAGTCACCAACCGACGTATTATCGGCTTATAAAGACAATGCATCGGTGATTGTGGGTTCTGATACGCAACGTTTCTATCCAACCCAGGAAGACAACGGCCAGCACGTTTATAAATATAAAAATCAGGCCGCACATATCCTGATGAAGGTAGAAACCCATAACCACCCAACTGCGATTGCACCTTTTGCCGGCGCAGCAACCGGTTCAGGTGGTGAAATTCGTGATGAAGGTGCCACTGGTCGTGGTGGTAAACCGAAAGCGGGTTTAACGGGTTTTACTACGTCTAACCTCAATATTCCTGGTTTTGAACAGCCTTGGGAAGAAAACTACGGTAAGCCGTCGCGTATGGCATCGCCGCTACAAATCATGATTGAAGGCCCATTGGGCGGTGCAGCATTCAATAACGAATTCGGTCGTCCTGCGTTAAATGGTTACTTCCGTACCTTTGAGCAAAAGATCAATGGCGATGTCAAAGGCTTCCATAAGCCAATCATGATCGCCGGTGGTTACGGAAATATCCGTGCTGATCATGTAGAAAAAGATGCGATTCAGCCAGGGGATCTATTAATCGTACTGGGCGGTCCTGCAATGCTGATCGGTCTGGGCGGTGGTGCAGCGTCTTCTGTAGACAGCGGTACCATGGGTGAAAACCTGGACTTTGCTTCTGTACAACGTGAAAACCCGGAAATGGAACGCCGTTGTCAAGAAGTCATCGATACGTGCTGGCGCATGGAAGATCACAACCCGATTGTGTCGGTACATGATGTCGGTGCAGGCGGTATTTCGAATGCCATGCCTGAACTGGTCAATGACCATGAACTGGGTGCAAAACTGGATCTGCGTAAGATTCCATCGCTTGAACCAGGCATGTCGCCAATGGAAATCTGGTCAAACGAAGCACAGGAACGTTATGTGTTGGCGATCCGTCCAGAATCTCTGCCATTGTTTGAGTCGATCTGTGCGCGTGAACGCTGCCCGTTTGCGGTTCTCGGTGAAGCAACTGAAGCACGTCACTTAACAGTAGAAGATCCATTATTCGGTAACAATCCAGTAGATGTACCGATGCAGGTGATTCTTGGTGGTACACCGCGCATGAGCCGTGCTTATGAATCTGCTGCACGTCAAGGCGATGACTTCGATGCCGCTCAAGTAACAGATCTAAAAGATGCAATTTATCGCGTGATCAAGAACCCGACTGTGGCTTCTAAATCTTTCCTGATCACCATTGGTGACCGTTCAATTACCGGTATGGTTGCGCGTGACCAAATGGTTGGTCCATGGCAGGTTCCTGTGGCAGATGCTGCAGTCACCACAACCAGCCTTGTGGGGTATACCGGTGAAGCGATGGCCATGGGTGAGCGTCCACCAGTAGCATTGTTAAACCCAGCTGCATCGGCACGTTTATCTGTCGCTGAGTCGATTTCAAACATCATGTCGGCGAAGATTGAAAAAATCAGCGACATCAAATTATCTGCCAACTGGATGGCTGCGGCGGGTCAACCAGGTGAAGATCAAGCTTTATTTGAAGGCGTAAAAGCCATCGGTATGGACATGTGTCCAGCACTGGGGATTGCCATTCCAGTCGGTAAAGACTCATTGTCTATGCGTACCACATGGAATGACGAGGGTGAAGACAAGTCTGTCACTTCTCCAATGTCAGGCGTGATCACTGCATTTGCACCAGTGACGGATGTTCGCAAGACATTAACGCCAGAACTGAAAAATATTGAATCTGTACTGGTACGTATTGATCTGTCTAAAGGTCAATTCCGTCTAGGCGGTTCGATTCTGGCACAAGTGTATAAAGCGATTGGTTCAGTAACGCCAGATGTCGACAGTTTTGATGATTTTAAAGCATTCTTTGCTCTGGTTCAGGACTGGAACAACCGTGGCCTGATCAAGGCTTACCATGACATCGGTGATGGTGGCTTACTGGCAACTGTTGCAGAAATGATGTTTGCTGCACGTCTAGGTGTGGCACTGGAAGATCAATCAGTTGCAGCATTATTTGCTGAAGAAATTGGTGCTGTTCTGCAAATCGCGAAAGCGGATTGGGACGCATTACAATCAGAAATCGCAACATCTACTCTGAAAGATGCGATCTCTGTAGTCGGTACAGTAAATAATTCTGATCAGTTATCTGTCAATGGCTTAGTACTGGAACGTGCTGACCTGCAAGTGGCTTGGACTGAAGTTTCGCATCAAATCCAGCGTCTACGTGACAATATCGAAACAGCAGATCAAGAATTTGCTTTAGTGACTGACAAAGCTCATAAAGGTTTGATTGCTCAACCGACATTTGATTTAAACGAGCCAATCGAAGCACCGTTCATTAACTCACGTCGTCCAAACATGGCAATTCTGCGTGAGCAGGGTGTCAATGGTCATGTGGAAATGGCAGCAGCATTCGATAAAGTCGGCTTCAATACCGTTGACGTACATATGAGTGACCTGTTAGCTGGCCGTATCAGTCTGGATGACTTCGAAGGCTTGGTAACATGTGGTGGCTTCTCTTACGGTGACGTACTGGGTGCAGGCGGTGGCTGGGCGAAATCAGTATTGTTCAATCAGCAACTGCGTGACCAGTTTGAGAAATTCTTTAACCGTCAGGAAACCTTCTCTCTTGGGATCTGTAACGGTTGTCAGATGTTGTCTCAATTGGCTCCACTGATTCCAGGTGCAGATGCATGGCCGCGTTTCCACCGTAACAAGTCAGAAGTGTTTGAAGCACGTAGCGTCAACGTTCGTGTAGAGAAATCTCATTCTGTCTTATTAGAAGGTATGGAAGGTTCAATCCTGCCAATCGCTGTAGCACATGGTGAAGGCCGTGTGGTTGCATCAGCTGAAAGTATTGCTGCATTAAATGCCAATAATCAGGTCATCCTGCGCTATGTCGACAGCCAAGGCAATCCAACTGAGCAATATCCATTGAACCCGAACGGTTCGCCTGAAGGGATCTCTGGTGTGACTTCTCAAGATGGTCGTGCGACGATCTTAATGCCGCACCCAGAGCGTAACTTCCGTGCGCTGCAGCACTCTTGGAAACCAGAAGACTGGGATCAGGATGGTGCATGGTTACGTATGTTCCGTAATGCACGTAAATTTATTGGTTAATTCTAAACTCTGCTAAAAAGGGCGCTTCGGCGCTCTTTTTTTTTATGGGTTGTTATAAAGTGAAATATTGACCAACTGGTAAAATAAGTGTGTTTTAATTACACTATCTGAATGAATTGCCACAATGTTGTGGCTTTTGCTTTTTTAAGCACTTTGATTTTCTCCCGCTGAATTGGTTTAGATTTTGCTTGTATATCTGTATAGCAGTCGTATTGTGTAATTTATGCACAATATTTATGCACTTTAAAGGAAAGATGGTATAGATCAGTTCAGTATCAACACTCATGTATGAGGTGATGACATGGCTAAGACGCTCAGAATAATGGATAGAACAGAACTACGTCAGAAAGGTTGGTGGTTATTTGGCTTTGTTGTTGGTCTACAAATACTGTTCTTGGTAGGCAGTTATTTGCTGCAGGGTTCTTGATCAACAAATTTGAAAAAGCCACCAGAAGGTGGCTTTTTTGTTTTATTTCGCAGATTCAAATCTCAAGTGCGACACATTTGTAGTTAGTTGAAAAAGTTAGGTGTATTCGTAGAATCAT
>CANQWW010000126.1 GCA_947627655.1 uncultured Acinetobacter sp.
ATTACCCATCACGACAGGACGTCGTGTATGGGTAATAAGAGACTTTTGCCTACTTTGGGTCTTTCCAAAGTAGGGTTATGCCTACACAAATCCATCGAAACTTTTAAACAAAATATGAGGCTGTGTAGTATTTAACCAAAAATATCAATAAATTTCATATAGTTAAATAATTTTCTCATTACTTCACACAAGTCTAGTTAAAATTGTGGGACAACAGAGGCTTTACGCCTCTTCTCTAATCCAGATCTTAGTCCTGATTCATAATAAAGAAATACTCGCGGTAGTATTTGAGCTCGGCAATAGAATCACGGATATCATCCATCGCCAAATGCGATGCATTTTTCTTTAAACCGCTCATAATTTCAGGACGCCAGCGTTTTGCCAGCTCCTTGACCGAAGAGACATCCAGGTTACGGTAATGAAAGAACTGCTCCAGTTCCGGCATTAAACGGTGCATGAAACGGCGATCCTGGCAAATGGAGTTACCACACATCGGTGAGGTTTTCGGATTCACCCATTTTTTCAGGAATTCTAAAGTTTGCTGTTCGGCATCTTGCGCTGTCAATTTGCTGCGACGTACCCGCTCAATTAAACCTGACTGACCATGTTGACGGGTATTCCACTCATCCATGGCATTCAAAAGAATAGGTGACTGATGAATCGCGAGAACAGGACCTTCTGCCAGAATATTTAAATTATCATCTGTCACAATGGTGGCAATTTCAATAATTTGGTCTTTGTCTGTATCCAGACCTGTCATTTCAAGGTCGATCCAAATCAATCGGCTATCCGGTGTGCTGCTCATAAATGTGCAATCTTATTAGGCTATAAAACATTTATAGTAGCAAATTTATTGCCCCGATGCTGTAACTCCCACCCCGCTTCATGCTATTTTTGCCATCTCGCTCCCATGGTTTTTTAGGATTTGAATGGCTTTAATACGTAAACGTCGTTTAACTGAGCAACAACAACGCCGTATTCAGAAACAGCATAAAACGCGTCAGGAAGAGGTCGATACCTCACAAGACCTGGAAGGACTGGTCGTGCAGCATTATGGCCGCCAGTTAGAAGTTCAGGCTATCTCGGTTCCTGAGCAGCATCCTGAAAAACCGCTGGTGGCTGAAGGTGAGCCGGAGCCGTTCTGGAAAGAAATTACTTTGGGCAGTGTCTGGCGTTGTCATACCCGTACCAATCTGGAATTACTGGTCACGGGTGACCGGGTAAAATGGCAGGCCGATCCGAATACCGGTCTGGGGATTATTACCGCAATTCATCCGCGTCAATCGCTACTGACCCGTCCAGATCGCTATCACAAGGTCAAACCGGTCGCCGCTAATATTTCCCTGATCGTGATTGTTTTTGCTCCTTTGCCAGAGCCGGCGCCTGGCCTGATCGACCGTTATCTGGTGGCCTGTGCCGATGCCGATATTCCTGCACTTTTAGTGCTGAACAAGTCAGACCTGCTGAAAGAAAATGACCCGATCTTGGATTTGCTCAAAGAATATGAAGATCTAGGTTATGAAGTCATGCAGACCCAGTCTGAGGGTGACCTGACTGCGCTGGCCGCACGCTTGAATGATGAAACCGTGGCTTTCGTAGGTCAGTCTGGGGTAGGCAAGAGTACTTTGATCAATGCCATCGTGCCGGATGCAGCGCAAAAGACCAATGTGATTTCGGAAAACTCCGCCTTGGGGCAACATACCACCACCTCGACCCGTTTGATTTCTTTTGGTGAAGGGGCTGCCCTGATTGACTCACCGGGAATCCGCGAGTTCGGGCTGTGGCATCTGAATCTGGACAAGGTTCAACAAGGCTTTCCAGAAATTGAAAATTTGCTGGGCCACTGCCAGTTCCGTAACTGTACCCATAAACATGAAAAGCAATGTGCTTTACGCCAAGCGGCAGCCAGTGAGGAAATTCTGCCGCGCCGACTGGACAGCTATTTGCGTTTGATTGATGAAATCACGGAAGCTCAACAAAAAAATTGAGATTCTTAGGCCTTAGCCCTTGAAGCGGTGATTTTGATCACCATATTTATAAGCTATACTCTTGGCAGTTTTTTAAAATTGTAATTAGGTGAATTGTGGAACGTTGGTTCGAGTTTATGGGGAATCACCCCTTCTTGTTTGGCTCACTTGCAGTACTGGTGGTGTTGTTCTTCATTATCGAAGGTCAACGTAACGGTCGTAAAATTTCCCCACAATCTTTAGGTATTTTGGTTAAAGCCAAAAATGCCATGCTGATCGATTTACGTGATGCCAAAGATTTCCGTGAAGGTCATATTAGTGGCAGCCGCAACGTTCCGTATAGCCAAATTACCAAACATGTCGAAGAGTTAAAAACTGCGGATCGCCCATTGGTATTTATCTGTAATCTGGGTCAAGTGGCAGGTTCTGCTTTACAGCAGGTTGGCCACGCCGATGCTTACCGTCTTGATGGCGGCATCAGCAACTGGAAAGCCCAAGGCTTACCTTTGGTGAAAAGTAAATAATTTTACGATCAGGAGATTTATTCATGGCTGAAGTCATTATCTACTCTACGACTGTGTGCCCATACTGCGTTCGTGCAAAACAGCTCCTTGAGCGTAAAGGTGTGGATTACAAAGAAATCAATCTGTCGAAAGAAGATCCTCAGGTTCGTCTTGATTTGATGCAACGCACCAATCATCGTACTGTGCCGCAGATTTTTATTAATGAGCAATTTATTGGCGGTTTTGACCAGCTATATGCCTTAGAGCGTGAAGGCAAACTCGACGAATTATTGGCTTAAACAATTCAATTATCACTTTATAGCAAGGATTAAAGAATGAGTGAAGAACAACAAGCTCAACCACAATTGGCATTAGAGCGTATTTATACTAAAGACATTTCTTTTGAAGTTCCTGGGGCACAAGTTTTTACCAAGCAATGGCAGCCTGAACTGAACATCAATCTTTCTTCATCAGCAGAAAAGATTGATGCGACGCATTTTGAGGTGGCTCTAAAGGTGGTGGTTCAGGCGACCAATGACGGTGAGACTGCTTTCATTGTTGACGTGACGCAAGCCGGGATTTTCCTGATTGATAGCGTTGAAGAAGAGCGTCTGCCCTATATTCTCGGTGCATACTGCCCGAACATCCTGTTCCCGTTCCTACGCGAAGCAGTGAATGATCTGGTAACCAAAGGTAGCTTCCCGCAGTTATTGTTGACCCCTATCAACTTCGATGCTGAATTTGAAGCAAATATGCAACGTGCGCAAGCCACTGCTGTTGAAGGTCAAGCTTAATCGCTTGATCTTGACGTGTAAAAAGACCGCTTATGCGGTCTTTTTTTATGGTGGCCTATTTAAAAGCTTGATGGCCCTGCTTTTTAATCTCATCCATTTTTACCGATCGTTTTTGGGCTGCTTCTAGCTGGTCAGCCGCCACCAGCTGTTCTGCTTGTTGAATCTCGTTGAGTAAATCGTTTAGCAGGCCCTGATAGGCAACGACTTGTGCATCTTCAGCTTCCAATTTCTGCAGACTCGATGGTCGATGTTTCTGGTAACTTTTTACAGTTTGCTGCATGACCTGCAAGGCTGCTTGGGCTGCTTTAGCATCATGCGCAGCTCTGAAGTTTTTTAAATTTTTATCTAGGTCACGCATGCTGTAATGCTGATGCTCTTCTGCTGCAATTGCTGTCGTACTGAAAGTGAGTCCTGTAGCCAAAATGCTACTGATGAAAATTGTTTTTATCATGCTGCCGATCCTGAAGTGTTTTTTGTTTTTAAGCATCTTAATCGGAAAACGCGGAAAGATAAATTATCTTCATCTAACTTTTATAGCGGATGTCATCAGATTGACATTCTTAAGCTTTAGTATCAGCAATAAAAAAACCCCTCGATAAAGGGGTTTTCTGTACTCAAAATAAGCGTCTCAACAACTTATTCTGCATCTAGCATCAGTTCAGCACTCATACCGACCGTGTTATAACCTGCATCAACATACATGATTTCACCCGTGATACCGTTGGCCCATGGTGAGCATAGGAACAATGCAGCATTACCGACATCTTCAATGGTCACATTACGTTTCAGTGGCGCAACTTTTTCATTCAGATCCAGCATTTTACGGAAAGATTTAATCCCTGAAGCAGCCAAAGTACGGATTGGACCCGCAGAGATCGCATTGACACGAATTCCTTCTGCTCCCAGGCTAGACGCCAGGTAACGTACACCGGCTTCCAGTGATGCTTTGGCCAGACCCATGACATTGTAGTTCGGCATAACGCGCTCAGAACCTTGATAGGTCAGAGTCAGCAGACAGCCTTGACGCGCAGCCAGTAATGGCTTCGCCGCACGTGCCATCGCGATGAAACTGTACGCACTGATGTCATGCGCAATCTTGAAGCCTTCACGGTCCGTTACATCAGTAAAGTCACCATCTAATGTGTGGGCTGGTGCAAAACCGATTGAGTGCACGACACCATCCAGACCATCCCAGTGTTTTGCCAGTTCGGCAAAGGCATGCTCGATATCTGCATCTACAGCTACATCACAAGGAAATACCAACTCAGAACCAAAATGTGCAGCAAACTCATCCACACGTTTTTTTAGTTTTTCATTTGGATAGGTAAATGCAAGTTCAGCACCTTCGCGATGTAATGCCTGTGCAATACCAAATGCAATTGATAATTTACTTGCAATACCTGCGATCAGAAAGCGTTTGCCCGCCAAAAGTCCTTGTGCCATGTGAATCTCACTCAAAATAATTTATAAGCATGATGCCAAGTCTGGAAGATTTTAGAAATTGCATAATGCATCTTTTTTTAATTCTGGATAAATGAATGCACGTTTTCCTGACCTCTTTAGGTTCAGGAAAGCCGCAAAGCTTGCTGGGTATTTCGCCATAGCTGTTCAGCCAAGATCGACTGATCCATGTTTAGGCTCTCTGCCAGTCCAGCCAGCACATAGGGTAAATTCACAGGAGTATTGCGTGTCCGCTGTTCGGTGGAGGACTGGCAGCACAGCGGGGTCATGTCCGGACAATCGGTTTCCAGCACCAAATGCTCTGCCCCAACACTTTGTACCACCTGATGCAGCTTTCTGGCATTCGGATTGGTAATTTGTCCGGTAATCCCCAGTTTAAAACCCAGCTTGATCAAGGCTTTGGCTTCCTCTACTCCACCACCAAAAGCATGCGCAATTCCACCCTGCTTAAAACGCTGTGCTTTGAGCAGCTTGAGCACCTCAGCATGCGATTTACGAATATGCAGTAAAACCGGTTTATCAAACTGCTGGGCCAGTTCAATCTGGGCCGAAAAATAATCTTTCTGCTTCTGGAAAATGTCTGGCTGTTTATGCGCTTTTAGAAAGGTATCCAGGCCGATTTCACCAATCGCCACACAGTCTTCAGTCTTTAATACCTGTTCCAGATCCTGTAAATGATCTGGTTGATGCTTCTCAATATAAAAAGGATGCAGTCCCGGTGCCAGATAACTACGCGGTGCATGATCCAGATGATTGAGAAAATGCTGGATTTGAATCAGGTCCTGAAAACGCTGTTGCAGAAAGCCAATCAGGACCAGCCCCTCTACCCCCGCTTGTTTGGCCGCATAGGCCAGCTGCTCCCGATCCTGATCAAAATCAGGAACATCAAAGTGGGTATGGGTATCAAACAGTTTTAAAGTCATTTCGTGGCTGCTTTGGCTTCAGAAGCTGGGCTCTGTTCTATTGCTGGTAGATATTCAGGCTTTAAGATGCCGTCCAGATCGCGATACGGAATAGTTAAACGTGGCAAACCGACCACATAAGGACCGATTTCATATTCAGCATATTGCAGCGCCAATCCTTGCTTGGTTAGGAAGAAATTATCTGTCAGCTGGAATTTCCAGGCCTGTTCATATTCCGCGACATCCGTGGCCAACTGTGAATCAATCACCCAGGCTTTAAAAGCCTCATGCGCTTTGGCTTCCAGCTGGGCCTTTTGCTGCGGTAAAACAATATCATCCAGTTTGACCAGCGTGTTGCTGTCCAGATCAAAGTTATAATAATTCTGCGCCGTTGAACCATGAGCCCCACCCAGATAATGGGTACTATTCAGCACGACCGTAGCCAGCGGTTCAGCTGGATTTAGGATTTTCGGTTTGATCATCAGGCTGATGCTGTGATTGGCACTCAAGGCCTTCAGTTCTTTGTCCAGATTCAGGAAGGTTTGCATATACGGCTGAGCCTGTTTTTCCAGCTTCTGACGGGCACTTAACTGAGGTTTTGCGACAGCTTCGGATGCTGCCGCTGAGGACTCTTCTGCAGTACTGCTAGCAGTGGCTTTTACCGGGGCAATCGCATCAGCATTTAACACCCCCGCGAGTCTGGATAAAATCTGCTGGTCGATAAATTCATCAATGAACGCCTGATTGCTGTTCAGACGTTCAATGGTAATTTCCGGACAGTTTTTACCATCACAATTGGGAATATCTAAATTCAGCTTTTCAGTTTCACCCTGCAGTTGAACGACTTCAGTTTCTACCTGTACCGTTTCAGGTGAGTTGACCTTTTGCGGCTCACTCTCTCGCGGCTGGCAAGCGCTCAGCAGAATAGCCGTTGCCAACATCGACAGGCTGAAGATCTTGTTATATTTTGGCATTACCTAACCTTTTGTTGTACATTACATTTCACCCAAAATGAGGATTTATCCTAAAACATATGCTGATAGACTTCAGCTTTCAAGACCTGTTGTGTTTGTTCTTGAGTCAAATAAACATCAAGTTGTTTCGCTTCCTTGACAATTTCTTCACCACGATAATGCAAGCCAATACCTTCCTGATCAAAGAACCAGTCTGCCTGTCCCCAATAGAGTTTTTTCGGCGCATTTTGCTGGATAACTGAAGTATTTTCCTTGAGCCATTTTGCATAAGCCTCCTGGACAATTGTGTCCATATAGACTTGCTGTTGCGGGTCAATAATATCCAGCGCCGTCAGGTTCCTTTGCTTGCGACGGTCTGCTACAAAGAAGTAATAGCGCTCCTTGACTTGAATATTTTCCTGCTCGCTATCCACCCCGATCTGCATTAATACATACTGATTACGCTGATAAGGAATCCGAGTGTATACAGACAACTGATAGGCTTGATTCAGTTGCAGTTGCTGCTGCCAGGCATCGGATTTTTTCACATAGGCATTCACGGCCTGTTGCAGGTCCATCTGCTGTTTATCTTGATCACTGATCTGATCCTGAATGACCAGGGTCTGCTTTTGTTCAATCCACTGGTTCAGCCAGGGATCTACTGTGTTTAAAGTCTGAATCTCTAAGTCGATACAGTGCTTATTTTCACAGAAGGGCAAGGCCACTGTAGCGGGCTGC
>CANQWW010000127.1 GCA_947627655.1 uncultured Acinetobacter sp.
TGAAAGCTTATCTGTATACCTCCAATCCGGATATTGCCACTGGTGATGGGATCGCGATGGCTTATCGTGCTGGCTGCCGCGTGGCCAATATGGAATTTAACCAGTTCCACCCGACTTGCTTATATCATCCACAGGCACGTTCATTCCTGATCACGGAAGCGATGCGCGGCGAAGGTGCCTATTTACGCCTACCCGATGGTGAGCGCTTTATGCTGCGCTTTGATGAGCGTGCAGAACTGGCTCCCCGTGATATAGTCGCCCGTGCAATTGACTATGAAATTAAACGTCTGGGTATCCGTCATGTCTGGCTGGATATCACCCATAAAGATGAAGCCTTCATCAAAGCGCACTTCCCGACCTTGTATGCACGTCTGTTAGAACTTGGCATTGATATCACCAAGGATATGATTCCAGTCGTTCCAGCAGCGCACTATACCTGCGGTGGTGTGGTCGTGGATGAAAGTAGCCAGACTGATATTACCGGACTGTATGCGATTGGTGAAACGTCTTATACCGGCTTACATGGTGCTAACCGTATGGCTAGTAACTCACTTTTAGAATGTTTTGTATATGGCATGGCAGCAGCCGAGCATATTCAGGCGCATTTTAAAGCAGATCAAGCAGTCCTAGAAGTTCCCGAATGGGATGATTCTCAGGTGATGAATCCTGATGAAGATGTGGTGATCCTACAAAACTGGGATGAACTGCGTCAGACCATGTGGAATTATGTCGGGATTGTACGTACCAGCAAACGACTACAGCGCGCATTGCATCGCATTGAAATGCTCAAGAAAGAAATCGCCGAATATTATCAGGACTATCAGGTCAGTAAAAACCTGATTGAACTGCGCAATCTGGTCCTGGTATCCGAGATGATTGTACGTTGTGCCATGCAACGCAAAGAGTCGCGCGGCTTGCATTTCACGCTGGATTATCCTGAGCAGTTGCCGGAGTTACGCAAAACTGTACTGGCGCCGCCGTCATTTACAGTCGAACAGCCACTGGTTAATGTCTTAATAGACGCTTAAAATCATTAAAAAAAAACCGGATCAATCGCTCCGGTTTTTATTTCACTAAAATTCTGTGCATTAATATGCAGTTTTATGAACAACCTGATTGACGTGGAACAGAATATGTTCCCGTTACATGCGCTACAGGTTCTTCATTATCTATCGAATAAATCCAGACTTCTCCCACAATCAATGCCTTGCCGACCTTGATCAACTTACATTCTCCTCGTATATCTGTTCCACCTGAAGGTTTACGTAAGAAGTTGATATTCAGGTTCGTGGTGACAGCCAAACCGACCAATCCAATTTCACCAAGAATCGCAACATAAAGCGCCAGATCCGCCAAAGTCATCATGGTCGGGCCAGACACCGTACCGCCTGGACGCAATTCCTCTGATCTCACGTGATAAAGCAAAGTAGCTCCAAGCGGAGAAACGGCTACAATTTGGCACTTCTTCAGACTTTGCGGAAATTCTTGTTGTAAAAATTGTTCAATCTCTATTTTGGTCGTTTTCATATGATTAAAAAATCTTCTATATTCATCTTAATATAGAAGATTCTGCACAGATAAACCTAGAGAAAAATTAAATAAAAAGTATTTTAATTCCAAGCTTATTTTAAATAACTCAAGGCTTGTTCAAATACCTTTTCAGGGGGCTGAGTCGCATCCAGCTGTTTGATCCGTTCTGGATGACGCTGACTTAAGGTTGCATAGCCGGATCTGACCTTCTCAAAGAAAGAAACTTTTTCCTGCTCAAAGCGATCTAGTGCGCCACGTTCACGGGCACGGTTCATACCGAGTTCAATCGGCGCATCGAGCCAGAAAGTCAGATCTGGCATACGCGCCACAAAGTTATCATTGAGTAGCGTTAATTTCTCTTCACTAAGTCCGCGCCCTGCACATTGGTAAGCAAAGCTGGCATCGCTAAAACGGTCACACAGAACGATTTTACCCGCGGCAAGTGCCGGAAGAATCACCTGTGCCAGATGCTGGGCCCGTGCTGCATACATCAGCAGTAATTCGGTCTCATTACACATCGCTTCTTCATGATTGACTGCCAATAACAGGGCACGAATCTGCTCGGCCATTGCTGTCCCCCCGGGTTCACGGGTCAGTACAACGTCTTTGCCTTGGGCGACAAAATCATCATAGATACGACGAATGAGCGTGGTTTTTCCTACACCTTCAGTGCCTTCAAAGCTGATAAACATGCTCACTCCTTAGATTTAGAACGTAAAACTGTCAGATATTCCTGTACAGCTTGATTATGGTCTTGCAGATTGCTGCTAAACTTGTGTCCACCATTGCCGGTTGCGACAAAGTAAATATTGTCTGAATGATCCGGGTGCATCGCTGCTTCAATCGCTTTTTTACTTGGCAAAGCAATCGGTGTTGGTGGCAGGCCGGCCATGGTATAAGTATTATACGGTGTCGGGGTACGCAGGTTCTGACGGGTAATATTGCCTTGATATTTATCACCCATACCATAAATCACAGTTGGGTCAGTTTGCAGGCGCATCCCCATTTTCAGACGGCGAACAAAGACCCCCGATACCTGCTGTAATTCACGATCCAGACTGGTTTCTTTCTCAATAATCGAGGCCATGATCAGGGCTTCGTATTTGTCCTGATAAGGCAAATCGCTGGCACGGTTAGTCCAGGCTGCATCCAGAGCCTGCATCTGGTAACGATACAGATCGGACAGAATCTTACGATCCGTTTCCCCTTTGGCAAAGAAATAAGTATTCGGTGCAAACAGACCCTCAGGATGATTAAACGGAATATTCAGCGCTTTCAGTAATTGCTCGGTAGGTAGATGGACTACCTCTTTGGTCACCAATTCATCTTTCTTTAAAGATTCAATCAATTGCTTAAAGGTGGTTCCTTCAATCACCAGAATCCGGTTCATCTGGGCATTTTCAGAATTAGAAATCATCTCCAAGACTTGACGGACACTCATGCCGGCCGTCACTTCATACACTCCAGCTTTCATCGTGTCATGAATGATAAAGCGCTGATAGACTTTCAGCAGAATCGGGAAACTGACATGGCCTTCTTTGCCCAGACGGTCAATAAATCCGTTATAGGTTTCGCCGGAACCAATCGAAAGCATCTGTTTTTTGCCTTCTACCGGATAGTCCTTGAGCAGGCTACTGTTGAGGACAACAGCCAGAATCAACACCAGCCCGAAAAGAACCACGAGGATCCCTTTTAACGGGAAGCTAGATTTTGAGTTATTTTTCTTTTTGGCAGTAGGTTTTCTGGCGGACATATTAATTGATCTGATTTAAATGAAGACGGTGAAATAAGGTGATGCAGGCATCTGCATCCAAGTTTCTGTGCTCAAAATGAGTCACAATTTTCATGGGACTTAGTGCATTGCAAAAGAATAGGCTTTGAATAGAGGGCATCTCATTCCTATTAATACCACGCTGTTCACAGACTATACCCTGCTGCTGCATACGGGCCAAAATTTCGGCACGCATCACCCCAGTGACGCCATTATAGCGAAGTTCCGGTGTAATCCATGTATTGTTTATCCTTAAAAAACAATTACTGCTCACACCTTCAACAATTTCCCCCTGCACATCGCAGACCAGCGCCTCAGTCCAACCCTGCTGATCAGCTTCCTGTTTCAGCATCACTTGCTCCAGTCGATTCAGGGTTTTTAAACCAAGCAACTGCGGCATACATCGTCCTAAGGTGCTATTTAGCACGCCACTTTCAATCTGTTCAAACTGATGTGCTGCTAATGCTTTTGGATAGTAATAGACCCAGACATCGGCTGGATGATCCGGCAAACTATAGCCACGCTGGCCTATACCGCGGCTAATGACAATTTTTAAGGTGCCGTTAAGTTGTGGTTCAGTTTCACCCAGCTTTTGCAGTGTTAGCGCAATTAAACGCAAATCTACCTGCAAGTTCATCTGCTGACTGCTCATGCCTAAACGTGCAATATGCCGTTCCTGCAATTCAATCTGGTTATTACGGATACACGCTGTCGTAAAGCAGCCATCGCCATAATGAAAGGCGCGATCCAGCAGATCTATCTGATTGACTTGTTGTGCATTTTTAAAACACAGCATAATTTTCCAGCTCTCCGACGACTGCAATTACAGGCAAATATAGACGCTATACATATATCTGTTTTACTCACATAAAATTCTTTTTTAATTATTTTTTATGCAAAAAAACTCCAGCTATTCTTGCCTCAACCAATAAAACAAAGAAACACTTGAGGCAAATATGAACATTCGTAAATTAAAAATTGGGGTTTTGGCAGCACTAATTTCAGCAACTGCATTCAGCGTATCTGCAAAGAATTTCCTCAATGTATCCTATGACCCAACTCGCGAATTGTACGATAACTTTAATAAAGAATTCAGTGCTTACTGGAAAAAATCTACCGGTCAGGAGATTAACTTTAAACAGTCACATGGCGGTTCAGGCAAACAGGCACGTGCCGTGATTGATGGGCTGGATGCAGACGTGGTGACATTGGCTCTGGCTGCAGACATTGATGAAATTGCAGCACGTGGCTTATTAGCCAAAGACTGGCAGAAAAAATTCCCGCAAAACTCTACGCCGTATACCTCAACCATCGTCTTCCTGGTGAAAAAAGGCAATCCTAAAGGCATTAAGGACTGGGGCGATCTGGTCAAACCGGGGGTAGAGATCATTACCCCAAACCCGAAAACCTCTGGTGGTGCGCGCTGGAACTATCTGGCCGCTTGGGCATGGGCAAAACATCAGCCAGGTGGTAACGATACTAAAGCCCAAGACTTTGTACGCCAGATTTATAAGCAAACCAAAGTCCTGGATTCAGGGGCACGTGGTTCAACCACGACTTTCGCTGAACGCGGTATCGGCGACGTATTACTGGCTTGGGAAAATGAAGCGTATCTGGCGATTCGTGAACAGCCCGGCAAGTTTGACATCATCACCCCTTCACTCTCTATTCTGGCTGAACCACCCGTCGCCATCGTAGATAAAAATGCCAAGAAAAATAACAATGAAACATTGGCCAAAGCTTATCTGAACTTCCTGTATTCACCTGCAGGTCAAACGGTGGCAGCGAAAAATTTCTATCGTCCACGTAATGCAGCGGTGTTGAAGCAATACAGCAATGTCTTTCAGCCGCTGAAGCTGGTGACGATTGATAAAGAGTTCGGCGGTTGGGACAAGGTACAAAAGAAACACTTTGCCAATGGCGGTGTCTTTGACCAGATTGTAAAAGCCAATCATACAAAATCTTGAGCATAAATTGTATTCACCATGGCCTCTTGAATAAGGCCATGGTTCTTTCAAAGACTTACATAAACATTTATCTTTTATTTTCATATAAAATTCATTTTTAATTATTTTTTATGCATAAAGAATAAGTTTATTCTGCACTCATGTTACAAAACGTATAAGAGTTTGAGATTCATATGAGCATTTCAACAAAACTAAAACTCGGGGTTCTGGCTGCTGTGATTTCAGCAACTTCCTTTACTGCCGCAGCACGCGACTTTCTAAATATCTCGTATGATCCGACGCGCGAACTCTACGAAGATGTTAACAAAGAATTTGGTAAATACTGGAAAAGCCGTACCGGTCAAAGTATTAATTTCAAACAGTCGCATGGCGGTTCAGGCAAACAGGCGCGGGCCGTGATTGATGGCCTGGACGCCGATGTCGTGACGTTGGCACTGGCTGCCGATATTGACGTGATTGCTGAAAAAGCAAAATTGCTGCCTGCAGACTGGCAGAAAAAATTGCCGCAAAACTCTACCCCATACACCTCAACCATCGTGTTTCTGGTACGTAAAGGCAATCCAAAAGGTATCAAGGACTGGGGTGACTTGGTAAAACCGGGTGTAGCAATCATTACCCCAAACCCGAAAACCTCTGGGGGTGCACGTTGGAACTATCTGGCGGCATGGGCATATGCGAAACATCTGCCAGGTGGTAATGATGCCAAAGCACAGGCATTTGTTGGTCAAATTTATAAACAAACCAAAGTCCTGGATTCCGGTGCGCGTGGTTCAACCACCACCTTTGCTGAACGTGGAATCGGGGATGTCTTGCTCGCTTGGGAAAATGAAGCCTATCTGGCGATTCGTGAACAGCCTGGTAAATTCGAGATCGTAACTCCATCATTGTCAATCTTGGCAGAACCACCCGTTGCAGTTGTTGAAAAGAATGCCCAGAAAAAAGGCAATCAGCACTTGGCCCAAGGTTACCTAAACTTCCTGTACTCACCACTCGGTCAGGAAATCGCGGCACGTAACTTCTACCGTCCACGTAATGCCAAAGTATTGGCGAAATACAACACTGTCTTTAAGCCATTAAAGCTAGTAACTATCGACCAGGAATTTGGCGGCTGGGGCAAAGTGCAAAAAACTCACTTTGAAAATGGTGGGGTTTTCGACCAGATCGTCAAAGCTAACAGTGCAAGAAAATAATCTAAGCTGAGTTTATACAGGAGCATTCGCATGACACATACCCTCATTATTCCAGGTGTTGGCGGCAGTGAATATGACCACTGGCAATCCTGGTTGCAACGTGGCCTGATGCAATGCTCCCGTGTTGAACAGCAGGATTGGAATACGCCGGTTTTAACGACCTGGGTGGCTGAGTTTGTCGCCTCTGTGCAACAGATTACCGGTGAGATTGAGGTGGTCGCACATAGTTTTGGCTGCCTGACGAGTTTGGCAGCACTGGACCAGCACCCTGAATTGGTTAAAAAAATTAATAAACTGATTCTGGTCGCACCAGCCAATCCGGCACGCTTCGGTGAAAATGGTTTTGCCAAGGACAGCCAGCAAGATTACAGCGCCTATTTCCAGCAAATTAAGCTGCAAGTGCCCACCGTATTGCTAATCAGCGAAAATGATCCTTGGTTAAGTTTTCAGGATGCACATGTATTTGCCAAATCCTGGAAAATCAAGCCAATCAATTTGGGCAAAGTAGGACATGTCAATGTTGCATCGGGTTTCGGCCCCTTCCCTGCGATTAAACAATATCTAAATTCAGCGAAGTCGATGCAACATATCAATAATCCTGATGAAGGCAAGTATTTTTTTAAATTTGCATTTTAGATGTCGGAAACTATGCTTGTCGCAAATTTCATTTTTAATATTCGCTGGTTGTCTTCAATCAGCATTCTCTCGTTTGAGGAGTAATCATGTCGCAGCGATCCCGAGTGCTGCCAGGATTTGGTCTATCTCTAGGCTTTACCCTAGCGTATTTATCATTAATTGT
>CANQWW010000128.1 GCA_947627655.1 uncultured Acinetobacter sp.
TTTATCAAGAATAGATCACACAGAATCCTAAGGATTTTGGTTGGAATTTGTTCTCCGTCCAGAATGTGTTCAAACCAGAACCTTAGGTTCTTAAAATTTTTGTACTGAGTGGCAACACATGGAGTTATTTGATGATCGATAAAAGTTCTGCTTCATTAGTTGAAGCACTTTCACAAATCAAAGACGGATCTACCATCATGATCGGTGGTTTTGGGACTGCAGGTCAGCCTGCTGAGCTGATTGATGGCTTGATCGAACTTGGTGTGAAAGATCTGGTGATCGTCAATAACAATGCCGGTAATGGCGACTACGGTTTAGCAAAACTGCTTAAAGCCGGTGCAGTACGCAAGATCATCTGTTCTTTCCCGCGTCAGTCAGACTCCTGGGTCTTTGATGAGCTGTACCGTGCTGGCAAGATCGAGCTGGAACTAGTACCGCAAGGTAACCTGGCCTGTCGTATTCAGGCGGCTGGTATGGGCCTAGGTCCAATCTACACACCAACTGGTTTTGGTACTTTGCTGGCTGAAGGCAAACCCACCTTAAACTATGAAGGTAAAGATTACGTTTTAGAAAATCCAATTAAGGCGGATTTTGCCCTGATTAAAGCCTCTAAAGGCGATCGTTGGGGTAATCTGGTGTATCGCAAATCGGCACGTAACTTCGGCCCGATCATGGCGATGGCAGCGGATATTACCATTGCTCAGGTGTCTGAAGTGGTTGAACTCGGAGCACTCGATCCTGAACAGATCATTACCCCAGGCATCTTCGTACAACACGTTGTTCAAGTTCAACCTGCACAGTAATCACGGATTAGGAGATAAAAGATGAGCTATACCAAACTAACCCGTGACCAGATTGCTGAACGCGTTGCCCAAGACATTCCAGATGGGGCTTATGTCAATTTAGGCATTGGCTTACCTACTAAGATTTCAAGCTACCTGCCTTCAGACAAAGATGTCTTCCTGCATTCTGAAAATGGCTTACTCGCTTTCGGACCACCACCAGCAGAAGAAGACCGTGATCCTGAACTGATCAATGCCGGTAAAGAATTCGTCACGATGCTTGAAGGCGGTGCTTTTTTCCATCACGGGGATTCATTTGCGATGATGCGCGGTGGTCACTTGGACATCGCAGTACTTGGTGCATTCCAGGTGGCTGAAAATGGTGACCTTGCCAATTGGCATACAGGTGCACCGGAGGCGATTCCTGCAGTCGGTGGTGCTATGGATTTAGCTGTTGGTGCGAAGAAAGTCTTTATCACCACTGATCATGTGACCAAAAAAGGCGAACCGAAGATTGTGGCTGAACTGTCTTATCCGGCTACTGGCCTGAAATGTGTGGACCGTATCTATACCGATTTGTGTGTGATTGAGGTCACTGCTGATGGCATGAAAGTGATTGAGAAAGTAGATGGCCTGAGCTTTGACGAATTGCAGTCATTGACTGGCGCCAAGTTGATTGATGCAACACAGGATTAATAATCCCTCCTAACCTCCCTTTGAGAAAGGGAGGAAAACTCCCCCTTTTTTAAAGGGGGATTTAGGGGGATTAAAAAAGTTTTAAGGATTTAATAAATGAAAAACGCCTATATCATCGATGCTATTCGTACCCCTTTTGGCCGTTATGCCGGTGGACTTGCACCTGTACGTGCAGATGATCTGGGGGCGATGCCAATTAAAGCTTTGATTGAACGCAATCCATCGGTGAACTGGGAACAGGTTGATGACGTGATTTATGGCTGTGCCAACCAAGCGGGTGAAGACAACCGTAACGTGGGGCGTATGTCTGCACTTTTAGCCGGTATTCCTTATCAAGTTCCTGCAACCACTGTGAATCGTTTATGTGGTTCATCTTTAGATGCAGTAGCAATTGCAGCACGTGCGATTAAAGCCGGGGAAGCGGATCTGATCGTGGCTGGTGGTGTAGAGTCGATGTCACGTGCACCGCTGGTGATGGGTAAGTCTGAAACCGTCTATGGCCGGACTCAAAAGCTTGAAGATACCACCATGGGCTGGCGCTTTATCAACCCGAAACTGAAAGAACTGTATGGCGTGGAAACCATGCCACAAACTGCGGAAAACGTGGCAGAACAGTTCAACATTAACCGTGAAGATCAAGACAAATTCGCACTCAGCAGCCAGCAGCGGACTGCTGCAGCACAAGCCAAAGGTTTCTTTAAAAATGAAATCGTACCTGTGGTCATTCCTCAGCGTAAAGGTGAACCTGTTGTAGTGGAACAGGATGAGCATCCACGTGCATCCACTACGCTTGAGGGGCTAGCTAAGTTAAAACCTGTAGTGAAAGTCGATGGCACAGTCACTGCAGGGAATGCATCAGGCATTAATGACGGTGCAGCAGCATTGCTGATTGCATCTGATGAAGCTGTTCAAGAATATGGTTTAAAACCACGTGCCAAAATCATTGGTGCAACGGTGGTGGGTGTTGAACCACGCATTATGGGCTTTGGTCCTGCACCTGCTATTAAGAAATTACTTGCTCAAACTAATTTAACGCTTGAACAAATGGACGTGATCGAGCTGAATGAAGCTTTTGCTGCTCAAGCTTTGGCATGTACACGTGACTTGGGTATCGAAGACGGTTCAGAGAAAGTCAATCCAAATGGCGGTGCGATTGCTTTGGGTCATCCACTGGGTGCTTCGGGTGCTCGATTGGTGACAACAGCACTGAATCAACTTGAACAAACTGGTGGTAAATATGCGCTTTGCTCAATGTGTATTGGTGTGGGCCAAGGCATCGCCTTGATTATTGAACGTGTATAAACTTAAATCCTATTTCATTTCTTGCTTTAAAACAAAACAATGAAAGGTATTTAAAAACGAGTTAGAAAAGGATATTCAAATGAGCCAATTGTACGCAAGTCTATTTTACCAAACCGAGATCACGGCAATATTTAGTGATGAAGGAATGGTGCGTTATATGTTGCAAGCAGAAGCAGCATTGGCTCAAGCTCAGGCAAAAGTAGGTGTGATTCCTGCTTCAGCGGCAGCACATATTGTGCATGTTGCCCATCTACAGGGGAATGAGGTCATTGACTTTACTGCGCTTGCAAATGCGTCAGGACTTGCCGGAAACATTGCGATTCCCTTTGTAAAGCAATTAACGGCTGCGGTTAAAAAAGCCGATGAAGATGCTTCGCGTTATGTGCATTGGGGGGCAACAAGCCAAGACATAATTGATACTGCATGTATTTTGCAATGTCGTGATGGACTAAAACTTATTGAAGCACAGCTTACTCAAGCAATTAAAGCAACACAACAGTTAACTGAGCAATACCGTGACCAAGTCATGATTGGGAGAACCTGGTTACAGCAAGGCTTACCACTGACCTTTGGCCATAAAACTGCGCGTTGGCTATCCAGTTTGCAGCGTGATTTTGAGCGTGTACAAGCACTCAAAGGTTCTGCATTGACTGCACAATTAGGTGGGGCAGTCGGCACGCTAGCATCTTTACTTGATCAAGGCAGTGCAGTGGTAGAAGCCTTTGCCGCAGAACTAGATTTAAATATTCCAGATTGTACTTGGCATGGTGAACGCGATCGAATTGTCGAGATTGCGCATGTACTTGCTACGATTACAGGTAATTTGGGCAAGATGGCGCGTGATTGGTCGCTGATGATGCAAACTGAAATCGCAGAAGTGTTTGAACCAAGTGGAGCAGGGCGTGGTGGTTCATCCACCATGCCACATAAACGTAATCCTGTCGCAGCAGCATCAATTTTAGCAGCTGCGAATCGTGTACCTGCACTCATGTCGAGTATCTATCAAAGCCTGGTTCAGGAACATGAACGCAGTTTGGGGTCTTGGCATGCGGAATGGCTGGCACTGCCTGAAATTTTCCAATTGTGTGCAGGCAGTTTGACACGTGCAATTGAAGTATTCGAAGGACTTGATGTCCAAGCTGACAACATGCTTCGCAATCTTGAATGTACGCAAGGTTTGATCATGGCAGAAGCGCTCATGATGGCATTGGCACCAAAACTAGGTCGACTTAATGCTCATCATGTGGTGGAAGCAGCATGTAAACAAGCAGTCATTGAACAGCGTCATTTACTTGAAGTGGCGCAAGATAATGCTGAAATCACAGCAATTTTTGATGTACAGCAACTACAAAATATTTTTAATCCACAACATTATTTAGGCAATACCCAACATCAAATTGATGCGGTATTAGAACGTGTACAAGGGAAGGTAGCATCATGTCATTGATCAATAATCGAAATGGTCAACAATTGGCGGTTTATAGTTTTGGTGATGCGGCTCAACCAGCCATTATTTTTTCCAATTCATTGGGTACAGATCATGGCATGTGGCAGGCACAAGTAGCTGCATTTGCACAGGATTACTTCGTGATTTGTTATGACACCCGTGGTCATGGAAAAAGTGTAGTGACTGAAAATTGTACGCTAACCGATTTGGCGAATGATGTGGTGGATGTTCTTGATCACTTTAAAGTTGAAAAAGCGCATTTTTGTGGCATTTCCATGGGTGGGATCACCGGTCTACAACTCGGTTTAAGTGCACCACAACGTTTCTTGAGCATCACCATTGCAAACTCAGCGGCAAAAATTGGTCAAGAAGCTGCATGGCTGGCACGTGCAGATGCAGTCGAAGCACAAGGGTTGGCAGATATTGTCAGCACCACACACACCCGTTGGTTTAGTGACAAGTTTGATTATATCCATGATGCCGTTGCACAGCAGACTATTCAAAGTTTATCGGTGACACCACCTAAAGGCTATGCAGCATCGTGCCGTGCATTGGCAAATGCAGACTTGCGTGACCAAATTGCACAGATTCAAGTACCTTGCCTGGCACTGTGCGGTGGATTAGATCCGGTGACGACGGTGGCAGATGGCGAATTTATGCAAGCAAGCATGCCAAATTGTGAGATTGCAGTCGTAGATGCATCACATCTATCTAATATCGAAGTGCCACAACAGTTTAATCAAGTGTTTGCAGAGTTTGTTGCAAAGTACTGATTGTAATTAAATATCGTTATGGAATGAAGAGGTTCCTCAGACATTTTCAATCCGCCTTATAAATGTGAAAGAGTGTATTTATCATGAATGATGAAGAACGTTACAAACAGGGAATAGAAGTGCGCACTGAAGTATTAGGTGAAGCACACGTCGGACGCTCTTTGGAAAATTTAAATGACTTTAATGAAGATTTCCAAAACTTCATCAGTCGTTTTGCTTGGGGAGAAGTATGGTCACGTCCAGGTTTACCACGTCATACACGTAGTCTGGTGACTATCGGTATTTTGCTCGCCTTGGGTCGCGAAGCCGAGTTACGTATGCATATTCGTGCATGTTTTAACAATGGTGTGACCAAAGATGAGCTTAAAGAACTGTTTTTACATGCTTCTTTATATGCGGGTTTACCCGCTGCAAATGCTGCGATGCACATGGCAGAAGAAGTTTTTGCAGAACTTGGTATTGCACCGACAAAACTTAAATAACGGAAGATTTTTCAAGATTGAACAAGGAGAGATTCATGTCTCAGATACTATTAGGCGCCTATGCGCAGCGTAATACCGATGATCATCCACCGGCGTATGCACCAGGTTATAAAACCAGTGTATTACGCTCACCAAAAAATGCATTGATCTCGATTGCGGAAACTCTGACAGAAGTGACGGCACCGCATTTTAGTGCGGATTTGTTGGGTCCAAAAGATAATGACCTAATTCTAAACTATGCCAAAGATGGTTTACCTGTCGGTGAGCGCGTGATTATTCACGGTTACTTGCGTGACCAATTTGGTCGTCCGGTAAAAAATGCATTGATCGAAGTTTGGCAAGCCAATGCTTCAGGCCGTTATCGTCATCCAAACGATAAATTCATTGGTGCAATGGATCCAAACTTCGGTGGTTGTGGTCGTATGCTCACGGATGAAAATGGTTTCTTTGTTTTCCGTACCATTAAACCAGGCCCATATCCTTGGCGTAACCGTATTAATGAATGGCGTCCAGCGCACATTCACTTTTCAGTGATGGCAGATGGTTGGGCGCAGCGCTTAATTTCTCAGTTTTACTTTGAAGGTGATACGTTGATTGATAGCTGTCCAATCTTAAAAACAATTCCTTCAGAACAACAGCGCCGCGCATTGATTGCCCTTGAAGATAAGAGCAACTTTATTGAAGCGGACAGTCGTTGTTACCGGTTTGACATCACACTACGTGGTCGTCGCGGGACATATTTTGAAAATGAATTGACTTGATAAGGAGCATCAGGATGAACGGTTGGAATTTCCAAGAATTACATGAAACACCATCACAAACTGGTGGGCCATACGTACACATTGGTTTAATGCCAAACCAGGCCGGTATTGAAGTGTTTGAACATAGCTTCAATAACCAATTGGTAAAAGCAGAAACTAAAGGTGAACGTATTCGTTTAGAAGGGCAGGTATTTGACGGCCTAGGTTTACCACTCCGCGATGTTCTTGTAGAGATCTGGCAAGCTGATGCTAATGGTGTCTACCCGAGTCAAGCCGATACTCAAGGCAAGCAGGCTGATCCAAATTTCTTAGGTTGGGGCCGAGCTGCTGCTGACTTTGAAACCGGTATGTGGAGCTTTGATACAATTAAGCCAGGTATTGTGCCAGGCCGTAAAGGCACTCAACAGGCACCGCATATTGCACTGGTAATTTTTGCACGTGGGATTAACTTAGGTTTACATACCCGTGTTTATTTTGACGATGAAGCTGGAGCCAATGCCAATGATCCATTATTGAATGGTATTGAGTGGGCGCCACGTCGTGAAACCTTGATCGCAAAACGCCAAGAGCGTGATGGTCAAGTGGTGTATCGTTTTGATATTCGCGTTCAAGGCGAAAATGAAACGGTATTCCTTGATATCTAAGCGTTTGAAGGAAAGCTAAAATGACAAAAAAAGGTCGGTGATTTCACTGACCTTTTTTATTGAGAGATATTTCAAAATAAAGAACTTATAAAATATTGCAGATTTAAATCGCAAGTTTGAAACTTATTTTTGAATATATTTTTCTATAAAAAATTCATTAATATCATTAATTTCACTATTTAAAATATTCAAGATCCGAATTAAATGCTCTTGATCTTCGCCAGATAGTACCTCTAAAATTTTTTCTTCCCGCTCTTTGGCTACATGATACATTTTCTCATACATT
>CANQWW010000129.1 GCA_947627655.1 uncultured Acinetobacter sp.
CATACACGACGTCCTGAGCCAGTTTTAAGCACTGCTTTAAAACGCAGCGCAAGGATGGGTAATGTGTGGCATCCCTGCCACACGCACGTCGCTTAAACCGAATCACTTCAACTATGGGATAGCAGTGGCTGGAAACAGCTCCTTTTGCAATAGGCGCAAAGTACCGCTTTAAATTGAACGTGAGATCAATTCTTTCATGATCTCATTGGTCCCGGCATAGATCCGATTCGCCCGATGATCAATATACGCCCGGGCAATCGGATATTCCAGCATATAGCCATACCCCCCATGCAGTTGCAGGCATTCATCAACTACTTGGCTATACATGTCAGAAATTTTATATTTGGCGGCGGCTGCAGCATCCACTCCTAGCTGCTGCTGGAGTTCCAATTGCATGCAGCGGTCCAGATAGGCTCGACAGAATTCGATTTCGCTACGCATCTCTGCCAGTTTAAACCGCGTATTCTGAAAGGCAGCAATGGGCTTGCCAAAGGCCTGACGTTCTTTGGTGTATTTGACTGTATGAGCAAGAGCTGCTTCTGCGCCTGCCTGACAAATCATAGCCACAATCAGACGTTCCCAGGCCAGTTCTTTCATCAGCATCATAAAGCCCATGCCTTCCTGACCGAGCAGGTTGTCTTTAGGCACCCGCACATTATCAAAGAACAGCTCGCAGGTATCCTGACCTTTCATGCCAATTTTATTTAAAGGTCGACCTTTGCTAAAACCGACCCGATCCGCTTCGACCATGATCAGGGACAGATTGGCTGAGCCTTTCTCACTGTCTCCTGTTTTACAGACCACAATAGCCATGTCACAGAGATAGCCATTGGTAATGAAAATTTTTGAACCATTAATGATGTATTCATCACCTTCTAGTACCGCACTGGTTCTGATGGCCTGAAGATCTGATCCGGTCCCTGGTTCAGTCATGGCAATTGCGCTAACCGTTTCTCCTCGCGCCATTTTGGGTAACCATTTTTGTTTTTGTTCTGCATTGCCAAAATTCAGCAGATAATTGGCGACAATATCAGAGTGCAGCGAAAAGCCGGTCGCAGAGTCACCCGCATAGGCCTGTTCCTCGATTAAAATCATGCTGTAAAGACGGTCAACACCGCAACCGCCATAGTGTTCAGACAGTGTAGGGCAGAGCAGGCCCAGTTCACCTGCTTTGTTCCACAGCTCACGGTCGACATGTTGCTGCTGTTCAAAGCGTTCGGTATGGGGAATCACTTCTTTTTCATAGAACTTGCGTACCGTTTCGCGGAAAGCGGCATGCTCTTCATTGAACAGGGTACGGGGCAGCATGGCAGGGAGCGGGCGTATTGCAGCAGATTGCATGTTGATCTTTCCTTATTTTGATTATTCTGCTGTTCAACATAAGGCTGGACACTAGGCAGAGGCAATGTGCGAAATGTACAAAAGCCAGAGATTATTGGCGCTTTGTGCCAATACCCTCGAAAATTGTTCGGCGCTTAGGTAAACTAGCCCTGTTTTTAATATCTTGGGGAAATATGATGACTGAAGACATCAGCCTGGAAGAGCGTAAAGTGATTTACCGCGCACGTCGTGGTCTTAAAGAGTTGGACGTATATTTTGACCCTTATGTCAAAAACTATTATCTGAATGCCGATCCGGCAGAAAAACAGATGTTTGCTGATCTGGTAGAACAGGAAGACCCCGACCTGCTGGACTGGTTTATGGAAGTGTCTGAGCCACCACGTCCAGAATTACGTGAATTTATTAACAAGCTTAAACACTACGTACATGGATAAGGGCTGTTACCGGCTGAAACGTAGCCTGCTGGCACTGGCGTTTCAGCTTACGATTTTTGTTATTTTAATGTGGGTGTTGTATCAGCTTTTACCGGTGTGGATCTGGGGAATCTGTCTGCTTGCTGGCCTGGTCATGTATCAGCTTTTCTATCGCAAGCAGCCGCATATTACCCAGTTCGAGTACCTGGATGGCCGGGAATGGACCCTAAGTTATCCTGATCAGCATTCTCAGCGTGCGATGATTAGTCATGTGATTGATCACCAGGCTTATATCGTGGTGTATTTTCAACATGCACAAGTGCGCCCTTTGCTGATCTGGTGTGACCAGCTATCACGCCAGCAATGGAAGTCTCTGAAAGTGCTGACAAAAATGCTGTGATTTTCTAATCAGCAGTATTCATCAAAAATATAATATTTTATTTTTCAAGTTATTATCTTAAGTCCCTATTTTATTGTCAGACAATTTAAGTATTTTTTTTGAAAATATTTGAATTGTCTGACAATTTTTCATGTCACTTTGAATTCAAGCAGGTACATTTAAATCACCTGAAGTCAACAGAGGAGATCAAGATGGATTTTCCAATGTGGTTGTTTCTTGTGGTTGCCATTATTTTGGCACTGGTCATCGGAAGACTCGGGACGATATTAAAGGATTATGTTGTACCAGAACAACATGAAAACTGATCCATTTTAACGTTTTCACAGTTCATAAGTAGCATGTGCTGAACCGTCGCAATGCTACTTTTTTTTGCCCAAAATTTGGGATTTCTGGCTATCAAGTCAATTGCAGCACTGCCAATCAATGGCAAAGTGGCTGGTCTAAATTAGAGTAAATACTCTTTAATTCATATGGTTCATCTGCTATGTTTAGCAACATGGACATAATCACAATTATAGAGGACAGGAAAATGTCAAAAGTCCAACAAATATGCCAGGGTATGGCGGCCATAGTAATAACAACAACAGCTTTAACTGGTTGCTCGCAAGTCATCAAAACAGGGGCGAATGTCGCACTGGGGTTTACCGAGAAACATATTGTGCCACCGATTCTGGCCATGGATGATGCAGAAATGGTATGTAATTCAGGCAATGCATTGACTCCGGCCATTATGTCAACCAAAGACATGGGTGCGGATCCGACGCGTGTTGCCGTTTTGATGTACTCGGCCGCAGGCATTTGTGCAGAACAGAAAGCACTGGATGCAGAGCTACGTTATATGCGTGCGTCTAAGGCCAATCAGGTCAGTGAAGCGCAGGATGCGCGTGTGGAGCAGAAGCGTTGGGCCGCACTGGCAGCACAACGTCAGTATACTGGCTACCAGATGTTCCAGAAGCGCTATGAGAAAAAATATAATGTTGCGCTGGGTGAGCATTGCCCGACCTTGAAGGGTGATACCGAACAGACGGTCTATCTGCTGGGGATGCTCAGCGGCTTGCAGGCCATGACCAATGATATTAACTCGGGTGGAGCGGTGCAGGTACCGAAGGACATCGCTGCAGTGGTTGAGCGCGGTATGACCTGTCTGAACAATGAAAAATTCTGGGGGGCGCCGAATGCTACACGTGCTGTGATCTGGACTCTACTTCCAGGTGCAAGCGATGGCAAACCGGACCCTTATCAAACTTTGAAACAGTCGACCCAGATCGGGGAGCAAAAGGGGGTGCGTCTTTCTCATGCCCTTTATGCGGTCGCCGCTCAGGCTTCCGGGGATGATGCCAAACTGCGTGATGCGCTCAAGACTTTCGCACAGGCACGTTCCGAGGAAAAACCAGTCAATCCGCAATTTAAACTGATCGACAGCATGGCATCGATTATGGTGGGCGGTATTGCTGATCGTTATTGGACCGAACATACCGGGGTGCGTAGTGCTGATGATGGTATGCAGCGGTTCTGGGATGAAAACGATACTGCCTCTGATCTGGATGATCTATTTAACGCTGATTCCTGATCAGCTTGGGCCTGTGTCTGAGTGACATGGGCCTAAAACCACAGCGCTAAGGGATGAAGCGATGCAGACGAGTGTTCACTTTTTTCGGAACAAGATTATTTTCCTGGCAGTCTTTATCTCTTGGTGTGCCTGGCTGCAGGTTTTTCAGGACAGCTTTATCTATTGGCAAGACAGTCTGCTGCAAGAGTTCTGGCGATTATGGACGGCGCACTGGGTCCATGTAAGCTGGCCCCATTATGTCCTGAACATGCTGGCTTTTATCTGTTTACCTTTTATTTTTCCACGTGCCTCTGTGTGGAATTTCGTGGGGCTGCTGCTCAGTCTGCCCGTACTGATCAGCCTCAGTTTCTATTTTTTTCTACCTGATATCGAAGCCTATGCCGGACTGTCTGGCGTATTGCATGGGGCTTATGCCGCTGTCGCCTGTGTGCATCTGCTCTATAAAAAAGAACGTGGTTTTGCCACGTTGGTACTCTTTTTAATTTTTGCCAAACTGGTCTGGGAAAATACCATGGGCAGTGCAGGAACAGCACAGTTAATTGGCAGTCCGGTCTTGGTAGAGGCACATCTGCTGGGCGTAATCTGGGGAGTGGTGTTGGCAAATATCTATATTATTGCCAATTATTGGCTGGACCTATAAAGCAGTTGACATAATCAACAGAAAAGAAAATATGAATTGTCATTTTTATTTCATCAGATCTGGGGCAGAGTCATAACATAATAAACAGATCAATCTGTATAACGGGACTTATAGGATAAGGGAAACGGAAGCCAGTCAGGGTGGACACTCCCAGAGAATAAAAATAGGAATACACATGCAAAATGATGCTCAAAACAGGTCAGGATTGGGTCTGCTGCGCTATATATGGACAGAGTGGATCTCAACTTTTGTCGTTCTTATCCTGTTGCTTTTAACCTTGGTCATTGGTACCGGCGAAATGATTCACGGGCAGTTGCTGCGTATGGGTGAACGTCTGTACGGCGATCCTGCCACAGGGATGCAATATTCATTCCTGCGTGCTGAACCGAAAGCGCCGACCTGTGAACGTAATATCGATGTCGATAGCCGTGTCCAACAGCAAATGAAAGCCGATGCAGCAGACGAATTTGCCGATTTCTTTGGGGTACGCTCTGCCGCCGATGTACGCGCAGCGGTGATGCAGGCACAACAAGTGTGTGAAGAAAGCTATGCTTTCTATGACCAGGCAATTAATCATATCCAGCAGCAGCCGAGTATTCGTGCTTATCGCCAGTTTGAAACAACTTTCTTTGGCTTGTTTAAGTTCGGGACTGAAAACCGTTCCCTGTTGCTGGTGATTATGGTGGTATTTGCTGCGATCAGCGCGACACTGAAAACCCATCATATTGGTTTACGCAGTCCGGCAACTAAAATTGATTTCCGTGTGTACACACTGGCAATGCTGATTGGTAATGCTTTCTTGGCCTTCTCATCGTATAGCCAATATATGTCAGTATTAAATTCTGGCGTGCCCATGGGCGATATGAAATATATCTACTGGCTGTGGATGATTCTGTTTAGTTCGCTGACCTTGATCAGTTTGTTCCAGGTGATCAAGCAACCCACACCGACCCGTGAAGGCGGCAGTTTCGGCCTAGCCTTCCTAAGTGTGCCCTTATATGCCTATATGGCGATTTCGACCGGGGTCAACTTTACCTTCTTCATGGATTATCCAATGGGGCAAGGGATTTACTTGGGACAGCTGGTCGAGTTCTCGAGTATCTTCCTGAATCTGGCGCTGTTTATCTGGGCCGGTATGTTGCTCAAACAAACCCGTGTCGTGGATATGTTCCTGAATATTCTGCGTCCATGGAATCTGGCCCCTGAAACCCTGACCTGGCTGATCCTGTTGGCTGCTGCTTTACCAACGGCGTATACCGGTGCATCCGGAATTTTCGTGATTGCCGCGGGTGCTATTATTTATAAGGAAGTCTGGAATGCTGGTGGCCGCCGTCAGTTTGCGCTTGCAGCAACTGCCATGTCAGGTTCGCTGGGCGTAGTTTTACGTCCCTGTTTGCTGATTGTGGTGGTGGCCTCACTGAATAAAGAAGTGACCACCGACATGCTGTATCACTATGGTATTTATGTGTTCTTGCTCAGTTCAACCTTATTCCTGGTGATTTCGCTGTTCTTTGCTGAAAGTAAGTTCCGCATCGCACCGGTAGGGGTAGCAGCACCACAATCCGGTCGGGCATTGATGGGGATCATCCCATACGTGATCATCTTTATCTTGATCTGGATGTTCTATAAATATGCATTGTCGACCAATCTGAATGAATTTACTGCACCGGTCATGATGCCAGTCATTCTGCTAATGATTGTGCTCTATGACAAGTTACGCCATGAGCCTGCGCCGTTGCCACCTGTCGGGCATTGGGATGAAAGTCTGAATGTGAAGCTCAATGGTATTGGTGGGGCCGCTGTACCGCCGGCTCCGGGCCAAGGCTCATCCTTGCGTCAGGTCGGTTTCTGGAAGTCGATGCACATTTCCAGCAGTGAAACCGTCGGCCATATTGGGGCGCTGGTGATCCTGATGGCACTGTCAGTCAGTGTCGGTGGTTTGCTAGAGCGTATGGAAATCATGGAAGCTTTCCCGACCGATATTAGCAGTACGATTGTGGTACTTAGCTTAATTGTTGCTCTGATGGTTTTCGTAGGCATGATCATGGACCCATTTGGTGCGGTGATTCTGATTTCGGCGACGGTCGCACCTGTGGCCTATCAATATGGTATTCATCCGGTACATTTCTGGATGATTACCCTGATTGGTTTTGAGTTAGGTTATGTGACACCACCAGTTGCCTTGAACCATTTACTGGCACGGCAATCGATTGGGAATGCTGAAGTGGCTGAAGCAGATGCGGAAGTACGTCATAAGTCCTTCTACTATCGTTATGAGCGCTGGATTCTGCCAGTGATTGTCTTGTTACCTGCCATGCTAATCATTGCCTATGTGCCATATATCTTTAAGTTGTTTGGCTGGTATTCCTAAATGATTTAAGAGACTACAAAAGCACCTTCGGGTGCTTTTTTATGACGTTAAGGTCGGTATCAGATTAGATCTATTTTAAGACGAGTGGAGGAGGCAGTAGGCTCCACTTAAAGAAAGCAGAAACTAAGCGAGTAATTCAACAGGATGAGCATACGCCCTCTTCAGGGGCTCGGTATTAACCAGGGCAATAACCGCGCCCACGGCTCTCACAGTTAGAAAACCAGGCCTGAGCTCACTCATTGATATAAAGTTGTGCAATCTTCTAGGCTTTGTCATAGAGAAATTCAGGAAGTCCAAGGACTATCTTAGTACCCTTTAGGGAGTAGAAAAGATAGAAGCGTAGTAGGCTGAACATATTGCAGAAACATATAACAGCCATATTTCCTATACATGTATATGATTTATAGAGAACGTATTCCTTCCCC
>CANQWW010000130.1 GCA_947627655.1 uncultured Acinetobacter sp.
AGCTGTTTGCCGAGCTAAAACTGCCGGTTGACGTCGTTCCTCAAGGCAAACTGAATATTGAAGATGCTATTGAAGATGGTCTGAGCTTTGTTGAAAATGCCATCATTAAAGCACGTCATGCCTCTAAAATTTCTGGAAAACCGGCCATTGCCGATGACTCAGGGATTTGCGTACCAGTTCTGGGCGGTGCGCCGGGTATCTACTCTGCTCGCTATGCAGGTGAACATGGCAATGATGCAGCTAATAATGAAAAACTGCTGGCCGACCTACAACCGCTGCGTAAAGCTGGCGAAGCGATTGAAGGTATGTTCGTCTGTGTTTTGGCTTTAGTCCAACATGCCGAAGATCCACTGCCACAGATTTTTCAGGGTATTTGGACAGGTGAAATTCTGGAAGCGCCACGTGGTGAAAATGGCTTTGGCTATGACCCACTGTTCTGGTTACCAGAGCTTGGCATTTCCAGTGCTGAAATGAGCAAGGAAGAGAAAAATAAAATCAGCCATCGTGGTCAGGCGATGCAACTGTTTAAGGCGAGTTTGGAGAAGTAATCCATTTTCAGCCCCTCCCTTTGTAAAAGGGAGGTTGGGAGAGATTCATATTTATCTCTTATCAAAAATCCCTCTAAACTTCCCCTTTTCAAAGAGATACCCTCTCTCTAACTCTCTCCCTCAGGGAGAGAGGACCTTTTTATATTTTTATAACCCTGGCACCAACACGTGCACCACCACACCATACACCCCAATCAAAATCGCACTGGCAATGGTTCCTGAAGCAATATATTTGGCGGAATACCCTGTCCCTTGATAATGCGTTTCTAAAGCCACAATATTGGCTGCGGGCGGCAGCAGAAAATACAGCATCATGACGGCATAAGTCAGCATTTGATGTGGAATCGGTAAAAAGTAATAAGTGCCTGCTGCCAGACCTAGAGACAAAACAAAGCGGATGCTAATTAAAATCAGGCTGCGCTTTAAATCACTGAGCTGGATTCGAACTTTGCTCAACCACATCCCTAGAATGCACATACCAGCAAAGGTCACCAGAAACTTGTTGGCTGCATAGCCCCATTGAATGACAGGGTGAAATTCATAGGCATTAAAATCCCAAAACGACAACCCTGCTGCAACTGTGAGCGCAATCACGGGGGGAGATTTCAGCATATTTTGAATAATAAATTGTGGTGCCTGTTTTTCAGCACTTACCGCCACTACGGCACTGACATTACCAAATAGAGACCCCCCAATATAGAGCGCAATGATCGTCGGCATGGCAGCCGGCCCAAACACGGCCAGCGCAAAAGGTAAACCCAGCCAAACACCATTCAGATAGCTAAAACACAGTGCACGTAATTTATCTTTAGCAAAAATATAGAACAGGCTGAATAGTAAAATTGAACTACAGATACTAAAACCAATCAGCCATAAACTCCCTTCTTTATAGAACACCATATGGTAAATAATGATCAAGGGAATCAGCAATCGGGCCAGTAGCGCTGCCAGCCAGGAACGTATCTGCTGTAGATAAGCTACTCCCCAATATCCAATCAAAAACGAGATCAAAGGAAGTAACAAGGCCATAGCATGAATCAAGGTAGGATTAATTTTGCCCATGCTAGCACATTTTTAAATCTTACCGTGCTGTCTCAAAACTGACATCAAAGTGTCACCCTCATGTCATACAAAGCTGATGAGATAGGCTCATAAAAAACATGGAGACATAACAATGGCTGGATTATCAATTTGGCATTTACTGATTTTCGCGGTAGTGGTGATTTTATTGTTCGGTACATCTAAATTAAAACACTTGGGTAAAGATGTCGGCGGTGCGATTAAAGACTTTAAAAAGTCCGTCAAAGATGATGAAGCTGAACAGGCACAATTACAGCAGCCACGCACGATTGATGCTCAGGTCAAAACCCCTGAAACCTCGGTCAAGAGCTAAGAGACTGTATTATGCTGAATATAGGCATGACCGAGTTACTGATCTTTGCAGTGGTTTCCCTATTGATTCTCGGGCCGGATAAACTGCCTGAAGCAGTACGTTTTGTGGGAAAATGGTCTGGCAAGATCAAGCGCACAGTGAGCAATTTACAAACCGATCTGGATCGTGAATTACGTCTGTCTGAACTGCGTGAACAGATGCAAGCCGAGATGAAACGGATTCAGGAATTAGAAGCCAAAATGCAGGCACAAATGAATGATTTGCAACAACCGCTCAACGCCCTAGATCAAGAAACGGCCTCTATCATGGCCCACTCAGATCATTTTGTTTATCAACCACTGGAGCAACCTGTTCCACTGGTTTATCACCAGACATTCATCCAGACAAGACCATCAATTTCAAAACAATATACTTATCCAGAATTAAAGGTAGCGGTATGAGTTCTTTACCGACAGCGTCGACCTCCGCAAAGACGGAATCGGCTCATCTTGAAGAAATGCCCATCACCCGGCATCTGGTAATTTTAAGAAAGCATCTTTTTAAGATCGTGGCAGTATTAGTCGGCCTGTTCTTTATCTTATTGCCCTTTGCCAACCAGACCTATCAACTGTTATCCGAGCCATTGCGGGCGCAGCTTCCAGCCACCTCGACGATGATTGCCACAGATGTGACTGCCACCTTTATGGCGCCATTTAAGCTGAACTTTTTCGTGGCATTGCTGGTCACCATGCCTTTTATTCTGTACCAGCTTTGGGCGTTTATTAAACCCGCCCTATATGAAAAAGAAAAAAATCTGGCGTTTCCCCTTTTACTGGCCAGTATTGCCCTGTTTTATATCGGCATCAGCTTTGCCTATTTTCTGGCACTGCCTTCGATTCTGCATTTTTTTATCAGTATGTCCCCTGAAACTGTGGCACCCATGACGGATATTAACAGCTACCTGAGCTTCTGTTTAAAGCTGTTTCTGGTGTTTGGGCTGACCTTTGAAATTCCGATTATTACTTTGGTACTGATTCTGATTGGTCTGGTCTCGACCCAGACTCTGGTAGAGAAACGGCGCTTTATTATTGTTGGCTGTTTTTTTATTGCCATGTTTGTCACGCCACCAGATGCCCTGTCGATGATCATGCTGGCCATACCGATGTGGCTACTGTTCGAACTGGGGTTGCTGGCAGGCAAACTGATTGAAAAAAGACGCTAAAGATCGTCAATCAAAATATAACAATAACGCTGTGTTAGTACGTAATCTAAGGTGACTTCGGTCGCCTTGTTTTTTTAATTAAGATTTTGTTTTATTTAATTTTATTGAAATAATTTCTTCACCTCTTTGTCATAGAATCTGCTTAAGGTATTGAAAACTTCTAGACCACCAAGCACTTAATTTTAAGTGGGGATAACACATGAAAAACGAAGAAATGATACCTTGTCAGGATCTTGTTGAAGACAGTAATAACTCAAACAACACCCACTTTCAAACGATTCTGGATCAATACACTAGCCGTCGTAGCTTTATTGCGAAAACTACAAGTGGGGCAATGGCATTAGCATTTGCAGCAACAGTAAGTGGTTGTTCAGATGATGATAATGATTCTGGCACGCCTGACAGTAATCCAACTACCCCACCAGACACTACAAACCCAGATCAACATGCATGGAGTGATCTGAAAGCACGCCCGAATAAATTAACCTTTGAGCCGGTTCGCAAGAATACCCAAAACTTCTTTAGTGTTCCTGAAGGTTATGAACTGAACGTGCTATATGCGGTAGGTGATCCAATCAACCCGAATTACCCAGAAAAGACCGATGCAGCCTTAGCTTCTGGTGCTTCTTACCAGTTCCGTTCAGGTGATAACCATGATGGTATGAGCTTTTTCGGTATGCATCCAACCAACAAAAATTATGCGGCCAAAGAATCAACCCAAGGTTTACTTGTTTTAAACCACGAATACCTACAACAATCTCAGCTCCATACACCAGAAGGTACAATCACCATCGATGGTGTACGCCCAGAAGATCAGGTGCTGCGTGAAGTGAATGCGCATGGTGTTTCTGTTATTGAGATCAACAAAGATCCAAATACACAAGACGTTAAAATCAACTTAAATTCTAATTTTAACCGTCGTATCACTGCAGCAACCGAGATGGAAATTAATGGGCCAGCGCGTGGTTCTGACTTAGTCAAAACCATTTTCTCACCAGATGGAACATTGACGCGCGGTACCTTTGCCAACTGTGGTAATGGTTATACGCCATGGGGAACTTATTTAACGGCTGAAGAAAATTGGAGTGGTTATTTCGCTCGTCAAGCCAATGATAGCCGTGCGATTGCAAAAGAAGAAATTTCATTATCACGCTACGGTCGTGGCGGTACTAATGCTCGTTCATCTCAATACCGCTGGAATACTCCTGTTGCTGAATTAACCGGTGATAAAGGACTGTATGATCGTTGGGATATTTCAGTTAAAGGCGCCAATGCTTTAGCAGATTATCGTAATGTGATGAATACCTGTGGCTTCATTGTCGAGATTGATCCATTTAGCGCGACTACACGTCCAGTTAAACGTACTGCACTGGGTCGTTTTGCACACGAAGACTGCCGCTGTAGTAATCCTATTCCGGGTCAGCCATTAGCGTTCTATATGGGTGATGATGCGACAGGCGAATATATCTATAAATTTGTTTCTGAAGCCGTATGGGATCCAAAAGACGTCAATGGTGGTTATACCGCTGGTGATAAATACATGGATAAAGGGACATTATATGTCGCTAAATTCAATAATGACGGTACAGGTGAATGGTTAGAACTTACTTATGGCAAAAATGGTTTAACCGCAGCCAATGAAATCTATCCATTTGCAGGCCAAGATGACATCGTCATCAATGCCCGTCTTGCTGCTGACCATGTGGGTGCGACCAAAATGGACCGTCCAGAATGGGTTGCCGTCAATCCGGAAAATGGTGAAGTGTATGTCACCTTAACCAACAACAGCAACCGTGGTCGTGCATATGAAACTGATGCTGCCAACCCACGTAGCTACATCGACTTCAAAGGCTCGTCAGCTAGCAATTCAGGAAACATGAATGGTCATATCATTCGTTTCCGTGAAACAGAGAACCAGGTGACTGCAACAACGTTTGACTGGGATATTTTCCTGTTTGGTGCAGAAGCACGTGCTGCTGCTAACATCAACCTTTCTGGCCTAGACGACCTGAATGACTTCTCTAGCCCGGATGGTATGTGGTTCGACCCACGCGGTGTCTTATGGATTCAGACTGATGATGGCCAATATACGGATGAAACCAACTGTATGATGCTTGCTGCATTGCCTGGAAAGGTAGGTGATGGCAGTACCGCACTTGCAGCCAGCACCAAGCCTGAAGGTCAGGAGACTTTTGTCGGTGCCAAACTCAGCAATGATCGAGTTCGCCGTTTCCTCACTGGTCCATCGGGTTGTGAAATTACTGGTGTGACCATAACACCCGACTATAAAGCGATCTTTGTCAATGTACAGCATCCAGGTGGTGCATGGCCTGCGAACCAGAGCGAACGTTATAGCCGGCTAGGTAAAGTGCCTCGTTCTGCGACAGTCGTGATTACCCGTAAAGATGGTGGTGCAATTGCTGGTGAAGCTTTAGAAGCGGCTAACGCTTAAAAAAACTTTTTTGAATCAAGGCTGACTTCTGTCAGCCTTTTCTTTTTTAGACAGATAGAGGAATTATTTTCTCAACGATCTGCCCTACATTCTCTCCCTGTTGGGATTTTTCCAGCCATTGCCACTGCTGCTGATGCATTCTCAGGAAATTGGAACAACGTGTGCCGTAGACCGGACTTTGAATAAATGTAGATGATAGGAGTTCTTCCATCTCCTCGTTAATTCCGGTTTTGGGCAATAGTGCCGGAATCACTTTACGCTCATCTTCCAGAATATCCCAGGCAGCATGATATATATCCGCTTGTGGGATGCTGTGCTGTTGAAGCATCGGCAGAAACTCCTGAGTAAAGCGCTTGCGCAAATGCCGGGTCTTTTGCCAGTCTTCGCTCATCAGGCTATTCGAAACCACATATACCCCATGTGCCAGTACTTGTGGCGCCTCACCACGATTACTCATATAGACGGCCTGATCACGATCACCGACAAACAGGTTAAAGCCCGCATAATCACATTGATGTTTTTCCAGTTCTTGAGCAAACCGGATAGGTGTCAGCTCAGATTGCAGGAATTCCTGAATAATATGTCCACGTGAAGTTGGGTAGTTATTCTTGTCATTACCATCCCTGAAATTGGTAATCACTGCCCATCGTCCTGAAGTAGTTATACCCATCCAAGTACCACCAGACTGCAGATCCTGCCCGGCAATAATCGGACTGTTCTCCCATTCATATAATGCCTGTGTTGGACGTTGATAGAACTCATCACGATTTGAAATCAGACATAAAGGCGTTTCATCCAGAACTCGCCAAGCCAGTGCCACAATACACATAATTGATGCTCTCGATCTTTACACATTGAATGTACAACATTTTTCCAGAGTTTAGGCTAAAATCAGTTCAAAACAGAATCACAAAGGAATATGAATGCTCACCTATCCCAACATTGATCCGGTCGCAATTGCGCTCGGGCCATTGCAAGTCCACTGGTATGGACTGATGTACTTGATGGCATTTTTATTTGCCTGGGGACTCGCCACCTATCGTGCTAAACAGCGTGGCTGGACCCCCGATATGGTCTCTGACCTGATCTTCTATGGTGCACTGGGGGTTATCCTTGGTGGACGTGTGGGCTATGTGCTGTTCTATGGTTTTTCCCAGTTTCTGGCCGATCCGGTCTGGCTGTTCAAGATCTGGACCGGTGGCATGAGTTTCCATGGTGGCTTCCTCGGCGTGATCCTGGCCATGCTGCTGTGGTGTAAAAAATACCAGATGACCTGGTTCCAAACCTTGGACTTTATTGCACCCTGCGTACCGACGGGACTGATATTTGGCCGTATCGGGAACTTTATTGGGGGCGAGCTATATGGCCGTCAGGTGACAGATCCAAACTTCGCCTGGGGCATGATCTTCCCGACCGATCCCTTACAACTGGTACGTCATCCCTCCCAGCTGTATCAGGCACTGTGTGAAGGTCTGATTCTGTTTATTGTCTTATGGTGGTTTAGCAGCAAACCTCGCCCACGTATGGCAG
>CANQWW010000131.1 GCA_947627655.1 uncultured Acinetobacter sp.
AATAAGCCAGACTGCTCGTTTACACTGCTGGATGAACCCTCAGCCTTACTGCTGCTGACGTTGCCTGACGCCTGCCATGCAGTCCCAAATGATGCTTGTACGCGACCGCCAGCATTGGTTTGCTTAATTTTTTGATCTGCACTGTCTTGAGTGCTAATTACATTCAATTTTCCACCAGCATTGACATCAATACGGTTTGCTTCGGCTTTTGCACCTTGCAAAATCGTATCACCTTTACTGTTTAAACTGATATTTTCAGCATTCAAAACGGTTTGCGTATGAGTATTACTATTGCTGTGATTGCTACCTTTTCCATAGCCCACTTCTGCATAAATATATGCACCAGTTTGCGCGCCTACAGATGCACCATAACCGATACTTGCACCTGCATTACTATTTTTACCCTCTGCTTTCGCTTGGCTTTGACCAGACTCTAAAATAATATCTTTAGCTGAATTCAGTCGAATCGTATCATTTGCAGTAACTTGCGTATTTTGCAGATGAATATCACCTGCTGTACTGCTTAAATTGACATCTCGGCCCGCGGTGATTGTATTTTCCTGAGAATTGGCATAACTGCTGTTTTGCTGGTTGCTGCTTGTACTAAAACCAATACCCGCTTCAGCTTTAACCAAAGCACCATCTTGAATATCGCTATAGCTTTGATAGGCCTGTGCACCCGCTGCCACAGCTTGCAGCGCTTGAGTACGGTCATCGGCTTTACTTTTTGCTGCTTTATCCGCACTGCCCAGCAAATCTAAAATAGGCGAGCTGATACGCTTAAATATCCCGACTTTTAAATCTTTAGAGGATTGCGACGCACTGCCACTGTTGTGATTTTCTAAAACTTGAATACTTTTCGCATCAATATTCACATCCTGTTTTGCCACAAGATCTGCGCTTTGCTGCAGATAGTCATTACTCGCCTGAACATTTACATTGCCGCCCAAACTACCAACCTGACTGCGCTGTTGTTCAATGTCATTGCTGCTGCTTTGGTTCTTACCTTTCATATAACCAAAGAACTGCTCAGTATCTGAAATCTGCGCGCTGCCGATACCTTTATTGCTACTGCTTTCAGCTTGTGACTTGGTATTTTGTGCTGACAGAATATTTACATCACGCGCAGCCAATATATTCACATCACCTTCTGATACGACCGAACTTGCGATAATATTGACATCACCTTGCGTTGTTTGCAGTGTCGATTGACCACCTGCAGACAGCTGAGTCCCCGTTACGCTGTCAATACTGCCTACACCCTGATTTTTATTGTTATATACCCCTGCAGGCGCAAATTTATCACGGTTATCAATACTGAAGCCGCTTTGCTTGCTATTGGAAGTCTGCGATTCTGTATCTGTAGCATAGCTCAAATGAATATTGTCTTTCGCATGCAGTAATGCATCTCCCTCAGCAGATAGCTGAGCGCCTTGACTGCGGATACTGCCTTCAGTGGCAATAATATTGAGATTACCTTGAGCCTCAGCCTGTGTAACAACTGCCTGCGTGGTGCTGTAGTTGCTGTTCTGCGTACTTTTTTGACTTCCCCCAGTCACCACTACTGCTGTAGTCGCAGCCTGAGCGGCTTTATTCACTGCCTCTGCATGCGACATGACTTGACCAACGGCACTATCAGAAAACTCGGTGTTGTCAGAACTCTTCTTATACGCAGAAACAGCAGCATCAATCGGGTTATAAGTGATACCTACAGATAAACCTGAATTTTTGCTCTGCGCTTGTAAGTGCTGATTGCTGCTTGCTGTACCTGCATTCAAATCTACATTTTGTCCCTGCAGCGTTAGGTCCTTGCCAGATTGAATTAAGGCCGCTTCTGTAGTCAGATCTTTAGCCGCTGCGATGACCGTATTTCCCTGACTGCTGCTGATGACACTTTGCGTTAATGTTTCTGCTGTATTTTCCTGTTGAATATTAGCATTTGATTTGCCATAGCCTACACTAGCGACGCCATCTGAAAGGCTGGCGCTAAAGCCTGACTTTTTCTTAATGACTTCTGATTGCTGAGCAGATTGGTTTTTAGCCGCCACAATATCAATATTATTGCCAGCTGTGATATGTGCCGCATCATCTGCTTTAATTTGTCCGCCTTGCACCGCGATATCACGGCCCGCATCAAGCACAATATTTTTGCCAGTTATGCTACTGGCAACAGCCGTATTCTGCTGATTTGCGACATAAGTTTGAGTAGATTTTTTACTCAACAAACCGCTGGATTTTTCATAATCCATCGCTTCATAATCTAGACTGGTTCGGCCTTCACTGATATTCAAATCATTTTTGGCCAGAAGCGCTGTTGTACCTTTCTGGCTATCAATATTCACAGCACGTGCTGAAATATCCTGCCCCTGCACAAGTACATTGCCTTGGCTTTGAATCTGTGTCCCTAACTCTTCAGTGCGGCTGTCATTTAAAAAATGCTTACTGTCATTATATGATTTTTCTATTTTTGACAGTTGCACAGTATCCAGTTTGACATCGCCTTGCGCTGCAATTTGAGTTGCACCATTAGCATTTATAATTTGTGCACCATTCAACTGTGTATTTCCGCCACTGCGCAGTACAACCGTTGTGCTTAAATTTTCTGTATCAGTGTTTTGTCCACTTGCCTGTCCAACATATAAGCCTGCAACTCTGCCTACCGTTTCTTTGGCAAAGTAATTTTTGCCAATGGCGTTCTCTGATTTTTCGGTGCTCGTTGCCAGCGTTAAATTTTCACCAGCGTCAATGCTTAAACTTTGACCCGCTTTAATCTGACCGCCTTGTATTACGGTGTTTTTATCCGTTTGCAAACTGACTTCATTTGACTGAATACGGCCATTCAGCAATTCTAAGTTCGCTGCTTTTAAATCAACCGCCTGACGGCCAGCAATAGTTGCGCTACTCAGCACATCACCTTTGCTAACAATCGACACTTTTTCAGCAGCAATTAAACTGCCATCACCGGTTAAGTCACTTTCACGGCTACGTACATAAACAGTTGGCACTAAAGCTTTGACAGATTCACCATTTGGCAAGCGTACTGTTTTTTCTTCCAGCCACACAATATCTGTAGTCAACTGTGCAATTTGTGCGGCAGTCAATGCAACACCCGCCGTCAAATTAAATTGCTTAGCAAAACTCAAGCCATTATTCATGAGCGCTTTATATTGTGTCTCATTACTTTCATAGCCCGACAAATAGCGAAAACCTGTCAGCTGTGCGATCTGATCTTGCACCAAATGCTGTTCATAATAGCCATCGCCAATGCGCTTTTGCATATTTGCAGGGTTAAGGCCCAATGCCTGTACCATATAGTCCGAAGACAGCCAGTTTTGATAATTGGCATATGCAGGGTCAGTCTCTACCAAATAGCTGGCTTTAGAGTCTGGATTGACACTGTACAGCGCATTATTCGGGACTTTAAATGCCTCATCACTGACTGTCCGAATTTGATCTTTGTCCGTTTGCTGCAGATTCAGCGCTGTATTACTTTGCTGTACTTGCGCTGTGGCTGCATTTGTATTCAATGCGCCTGATAAATCTTTACCAGCCTGCTGCGCTTGGGCATTTTCGGTACTGTAAGTAATAACTTTATTGCTGCCATTTGTAGCTTCATCAATAAAAGCTGGCTTGTTCTCAGGTTCAGGCGCATAGACTAAATTTTCTTTACCACGTGCTTCATAATGGCCACCAAGCTTACTGCGTTTCTTTTTGATAATTTTATAGTATTGCTTCTTAGCATTTTCAAAGACCGTGGTTTTGACACTTGGCCGTTCGATATGATCAATTTTGGCATTTTCGGTCCGCAAGATATTTCCTGCCAAAATTTGACTCTGGTCATTGCTGATTTTTGAACTGGCATCAATCAGCAGATTATGCCCACTAATGATCTGTGCTGGTGTATTGGTAACGACTTGAGGCACATAAGTCTTTTCATCATATTCAAAGCGGTTGAACACATCGAGCGTATCGCCATTGTTGAGTGTCAGCACTAAAATATCATTCTTATGGCCGCGGTAATGCGTTTTAACAATATCTTCCAGCGGGATGATTTCACCGGTATTTCGATTTTGATACCCATAAACATGCTGAGTGCTATCCAACACAGGCACTACTTCAAAATTTTCTGAGCGGTTCAGCAGTTCTTTGGTATAAATGAACAAATCATTTTGCGCTTCTATCAAGCTACTGCCGTTGTATATTTGCGCAGCTTCACCCACCGCCTGACCTTGCGCATGCAGCTCACCGCCAATCACCATATCACGTCCGCTGCTGATGATATTGCGTGAATCATAATCCTGCGTATTGGCTTTATTATTCAGCTGCTGCACACCCAAATGCATATCTTGACGCGATGCCAGCACTGCAGCTTTACCTGATGCATTGGCTTCATTATTTAGCGTTCCAGCCTGAATCGACACATCTGTACCATAAATGCGTGCACCCTGATTGCTCAGCGTCCCCGCATAAATTTCTGTCCAATCTGCATTGATCAAGCCTTGGTTGACCATGCTGTCTTTTGCTTTCAGTTGTACATGCGATGATAAAATCTGCCCTGCAGCGCTGTTCAGCAAAGTATCACTATTGCTGCTCAACTGCTGGCCTGCAGTCAGGCTGCCGCTGTTTTCAATGCGGCTTGCCTGCAACTGTAAATGATTTTCGGCAAAAATTTCAGCGCCTTGTGCATTACGAATATTTTTGGCTTGAATCTCAGTATCTTTTAAAGACACTAGCTGGCCAGCATTTTCCAAGTCTGCAGTAGTGTTGATTTTTAAAGATTCTTGTGCCGCAATAAGGCCTTGCGCGTTATTCAGTTGTAGCTGTTCACCGGAAATATCCGCGTTACGCTGTGCGCTGATCAGTCCTTTTTGATTATTCAGCTGCTGCGCAATATGCAGGTTAGCCGACTCGGCGGCACGAAGCGCGCCTTGTTCATTGTTCAGCGTTTGCATACTCAACTGAATATTGTTTGCATCCAGTCCTTGGCTTTGCTGCGTATGTGTACCGTTGTTATTCATTTCAGCCGCTTCAATGCGAAGCGTTTCACCTGCGCTGATATGACTGCCCTGCGCAGAGGATGCGCTGTTATTTACCGTATTTGCCTGTATGTTTGCATTCGTGCCTGCCTGTAGCCAGCCAGCTTGGTTGTGCACATCTTGCGCCTGAATCTTTAAATATGCGCCGCTTAAAACCTGCCCTTGCTGGTTTTTCAGCTGGCCAGTTTGCAGTGAAGTGCTATTTTGACTGCCAATCAATCCTTGCTGATTCTGAATCTCAGCTGCATTCTGAATACTGAGATCTTGCTTCGCCAGAATACCGCTTTGTTCACCTGAATTTTGGTTATTTAAAATGCCACCATCTGCGTCAATGACAAGATTACCTTCAGACTGCATGAGGCCTTGCGCATTTTGGATATTTTTACTTTTCAAGTTCAGGCTTTGCGCTGTCAATTTTCCTTGCGTATTGTTCAGCTTCGCTGTATCAACTTTCAGCTGCTGGCCTGCTTGTACTTGCCCTTGAGCATTATTCAGCTGAACTACGGCTTCCACATTGGCATTGCCTTGTTCTGAAAAAATAGTGCCAGAGCGGTTATTAATGTTTTGGCCTTTCAGTTGTAGCTGTAGCTGGCTGGCGATTTCACCTTGTTCATTATCAATATTCGCGCTGTTTAATTCCAATCCATCCAGCACTTGAATGCTGCCAGATTGATTGTTCAACATTTGCGATACAGCATGCAGCGACTTGCTAGCAAATAGCTGACCATTCTGGTTATTGATCGTTTCGGTACGAATATCAGCTTCACGAACACTGAGTTCACCCGACTGATTATCCAGCGCGTCACCGCTCAAACTCAGCTTACCCAGCGCCATTTTTCCGCCTGTATTGTCCAAACCCTTCTGTGTGCTTAGATCAATGCCGCCATTAGCCTCGATGCTGCCGCCGTCATTATTCAGCGTTTTAACCTGAAGATGACCTGCTGCATACGTTTTTGCAGGCAAATCAGATGGTGCAGCAACATTTAAACTGCCGCCATCCTGTGTCTGATTCACTGGTGTTTCTACTGTTGGTACTGTACTGCTTTCGCCTGTTGAGCCAGTGCTGCCCGTACTTCCACCAGTAGATACCTGCTCAAATGTTCCAATCTGACCTTTAGCATTGCTGATCAGATCAGTTTTAAGCGCCAAAGCCTGTGCCCCAGTTTGCTGAATTTTTCCGCTATTGCTCAAGCTGTCTGCATCAATGGCAACACGTGCTGCATTGATCAGTCCCGTATTTTGAATATCTTTTTGCTGCAATTTCAGCTCATCAGCGCTGCTGATCGTGCCGCTGTTATCCAATTTCTGACTCTGCAAGGCAACTTGCGATGCCGCGCTGCTGATATTGCCACTATTGGCAATATTTTTTGCCTGTACATCCAGCGAGCCTTTATTGGCTATGATATTGCCTGAGTTGACTAAGTCACCATTGGCATTCAAAGTCAGTTGGTTGGCCGTACTGTTAATCGATCCCGCATTACGTACACCCAAACCAGCTTCTGTGCCCACCAAGAAAATCTTGCCTGCATACATACCGCCCAGCTGTGCTACATCCAGCGCGAAATCAGGTTTGGCAGTTTGCGATGATGACTGGTCGCTGATCATCTGCACTTGTGGTGACGTTTGGTCTTTGACTTGAATATCATTTTGCCCCAGCACCATGGTCAGCTCGTTGGTATACAGCCCAGCATTGACATTCAAAGCACGTGCATAAATATCGGTATAAGGCGTTAAGCTGCCATTGAGGCCTTTGCCTTCAATAGTCACTTGTCCATCACGCACACGGAAAGATTCTAAATAGCCCTGATTAACTACCGCTTGGCCCGCTGCCAAGCTAAAACGGTCAGCATTAATCACGCCGCAGCCATCACAAACTAAACCCGATGGATTGGCAATCACTACTTGTGCAGATTTTCCTGCAACCTCTAAATAGCCTTTCAGCTG
>CANQWW010000132.1 GCA_947627655.1 uncultured Acinetobacter sp.
CTCACGCAGAGTTTAAGAAATGTTACTGGCTCAGGGCAGCTAACCGAAGACAATATTAAAGATACGTTACGTGAAGTACGTATGGCACTTCTTGAAGCCGACGTTGCGTTACCTGTAACTCGTGAATTTATCGCGAAAGTTAAGGAAGAAGCATTAGGCCAGGAAGTGATGTCTCAGTTATCTCCGGGACAGGCTTTCGTCAAAATCGTACATGACGAATTGACTAAAATGATGGGTGAGGCTAATGAAAGCCTTGACCTCGCTGCCAAACCTCCGGTGGTGGTACTCCTTGCCGGTTTGCAGGGTGCAGGTAAAACCACCACTGCAGCCAAGCTGGCACGCTTCTTACAAGAGCGTCAAAAGAAAAAAGTGGCCATGGTGTCTGCCGACGTCTATCGTCCGGCAGCGATCAAGCAGCTACAAACTGTCGCTGGCGAAGTGGGCGCGATTTTCTTTGAATCAAATGCCAATGAACGCCCAGTGGATATTGCCAATCGTGCGATTGAACAGGCCAAGATCCAGTTTGCCGATGTCCTGATTGTCGATACCGCCGGTCGTCTACATGTCGATGATGACATGATGGATGAGATTAAAGAGCTGCATGCGGTGATTAAGCCGACTGAAACCCTGTTTGTGGTCGATGCCATGACCGGTCAGGATGCGGCCAATACCGCTAAAGCCTTTAATGATGCCTTGCCACTTACCGGTGTGATTCTGACCAAGACTGATGGTGATGCGCGCGGTGGTGCGGCACTGTCTGTACGTGCGATTACCGGCAAGCCGATCAAGTTCTTAGGCATGGGTGAAAAACTCGATGCGCTTGAGCCGTTCCATCCGGAACGTGTGGCCCAGCGTATTCTTGGCATGGGTGACGTGCTGTCTTTGGTTGAAGAGCTTGAGCGTAAAGTCGACAAAGAAAAAGCCGAAAAAATGGCCAAGAAGCTGCAGAAAGGCGGCAGTTTCAACTTTGAAGATATGCTGATGCAGTTCGAGCAAATGAACAAGATGGGCGGCATGATGGGCTTCTTGGATAAATTGCCAGGAATGAGCAGTGCCGGTCTGCAAGATGCCATTAGTCAGGCTAATCCTGAAAAGCAGATCAAGAAAATGGAAGCGATTATCCAGTCGATGACCATTAAAGAGCGCCGTAACCCGGACTTAATGAATCCAAGCCGTAAAAAGCGGATTGCAGCAGGTTGCGGTATGGATGTGTCTGAAGTCAACAAGCTGATCAAACAGCATGCACAAATGGCGAAAATGATGAAGAAGTTTGCCAATCCATCTGGTATGGCAAAAATGATGAAGTCGCTTGGCGGTTTGCAAAAACAGTTTGGTGGCGGTGGTGGCATGGGGCCACTGTTTGGCAACAAGAATCCGAAATAAGATTTTGGTACTTCAAAGGCGCTTCATGCGCCTTTTTTGTTGTCTTGTTGATTGCTGCTTTAGACCAATGGCGTACGTTGGTCAAGCTGAATTGACATGACATGCAGCCCGAATTGCGCTATAAATATGCCCCAATTATTACAAATAACTTTTTATTTTTTAACCATGTATATTTCTAGAGGATAAAATGAATAAATTGGTTCTGTTGGCATTCGCGACTTCAGCATTCAGTACGGTAGCAATGGCATCCCGCAGTGCAGTAAACCTGTCACAACAATTCTGATTAATGACCTTTCTTGTAAGGCGGTGGGTTGTCAGAATAATGCATCCGCACAAAGCCCTGTGAACGGTTTAGCTCAACTGGCGCAAATGGCTTCAGGCCAATCTTCTAATACCTTCCCGGGTGCTGAAAAAAGCTTATCTAGCTTACTCAGCTCGCGTCTTCAGGCAACAGGCTGTTTTGAAATTCAAGATCGTGAAATGATCGAGACATTAAAGTCAGAAATGGCATTGATGGGTAAAACCCTAAACCTGAAACCAGCCAAATATGTGATTACCGGTGCAGTCACTTCTATTGGTGTGAATACGACCAAAAAAGAAATTGCAGGTGGTTATATTCCTAACTTTGTGCCTGTCTTGGGTAGCATGAAGCAGACGAATAAATCAGCTGATCTGAGTCTGGACATTAAAATTCTAGATGTTGAAAATGGCCGTATCGTTGGTTCTCAAACCTTCTCTGACAATGGTGAAAACCGCAGCTATGGTGTGAGCTTTAATACACTTGCAGGATCAGGTGGTGCAGCTGGGATTAAAGGTACTGCCTTAGAACCTCTGGTTTCAAATGTACTGGAGCAAATTGCAGAATTCTCTACTGCGAATATCGCGCCATCAGCCCAATAAAAAGTGTGAATTAAAAAGGCGCTTCATGCGCCTTTTGGTTTTTGGGGGAGATACCGTTTAAGCAAAACATACATTTACTTACCCAATCCTGCAGCCAGCTCAGGCAGACTCATTAAAAATAATAAACAGGAGTCAGTAGAAAATGACGCAGGTGATTGTGGTACACGGCTATACAGCTGGCCCAGAAGAAAACTGGTTTCCCTGGATTCAGCAAAAAGCCAAAGAAGAACAGGTGAGTCTCAAAGTATTAAGGCTGGATTCCTCTACCCAGCCAAGGCTTGAAACCTGGCAGCAACAGATGCGGGAACAAATCGATAGTATTGATGAAAACAGTATTTTTATTGCACATAGTCTAGGCACAATTGCGGCTTTGCATTACTTGTCTGATAAGCTGAAACAGCAAAAGATCAAGCAGTTGGTACTGGTCGCAGGCTTTAATGGTCGGCTCGGACGCTTGGAAGAAGTCAATCCCTTCATTGATGCTGCCCAGATTGATTTTGATTTATTAAAACAGCAGATTGAACAGCGCGTGGTGATTTATTCGGAAGGCGATGACCGGGTAGCACCCAAGTTCAGTCTGGAGCAGGCAGCAAGCCTCAATGCACAAGTGCTTAAGGCCGAGCATTTTGGTCATTTTATTGATTCACAAGGCTGTACTGAATTGCCCGAAGTCTGGGAGGTGATTCGCCCCAACCTGGTTCCGGTATCATGAGGTGCAGATCGAAAAAGTGGCCGGAGCGCTTACACAATGACAGCTGTTTCAAAATGAATCTGCTTGTATCGTGCAGTAAAAGCCGCTAAATAATCAATCAAGTGTAATTTGAACAATAAGTATAAAAAGTAGAGTGAAAATGACAACATCATCAGGGAATGTATATATCGTGCATGACTATCAGTCTAGCTCCAATGATCATTGGTATCCGTGGCTGAGTCGGCAGGTCAAGGCACTCGGAATAACAGCCAAGCGCATCATGCTGGCCAATCCCCAGCAGCCGGATATGCAGGACTGGCAGCAAAGTCTGGTCACGCAAATCCCCAGCATGGACGCTCACACTATTTTAGTTGCGCACGGACTGAGCGCCTTGAGCGTGCTGAAATTTGTGCAGCATCATCATCAGACCCATCATTGCGCAATTCGTGGCGTCATTCTGGTCGCGGGTTTTGACCAACCGGTAGTCGGATGGTCAGAACTGAATGATCTAGTACGTCACCTCAAGCTGGATTTTCCTGTTCTGTCACGCAGTTTTAAGCAGGCGGTGATGTTTATTTCCAGTAATGACCAGCATGTTCCCACCGTCGTCTCGTTAAAACTGGCGCATCGCCTGAATGCGCAAATTTTTGAGATTCGAGAGGCCGGACATTTTCAGAAAAATGACGGTTATATAGAATTTCCACAAATACTCGAGGTTATCCAGCGGCTGTATGGTCTAAATGCGCTACAAAGCGCTGCAGGCCTTTAAGCAGGAGATCTGGTTCAATGACCGGTTGGAATGCTTGTAAGTGCTGTGCAAACAGATAGGCATCTCCGCCGGTTAAAACCAGTTGAGCTGGAAATTCACTTAGCACTTTTTCAATGGTGCTGAGCAGACCGAGCAGAATGCCATGATGTACAGCATCAATGGTGTTACGGCCAGGACTCAGTTTGGAAAAGGCTGCATCCGGAATTTTAATCCCTTTGGTATTCTGAATCAGGGAATCGCGCTGCAGATACAGATTGGGAAGAATAAAACCTCCCAGATGTTGTTTGCCTTGGGTCAGGTCAATGGTCAGGGCCGTTCCGCAGCTGATCACACAGTAATTCTGCTGATCTGAATGCGCCACTGCCAGCACCTGCAACCAGCGGTCAATACCCAGCTGTTTGGGATCATCATACCCACAAATCAGACCGGCATATTCTGCTTGGACCTGAGCGAAAATGATCGGCACATGGAGTTCTTCTAAGATGCTGGAAATGCGGGCATTGTTCTTTTTGTCCTGTACCGAAGACACGCCAATCTGCTCCAGCTCCATGCTTTTAAAATACTGGATCAGGCCGAGCAGCAGATCGGCCGGGGATTGCAAATGCAGTTCAGCAGCATGATCAATGATCTGGTTCTGCTCGGTGACCCAGTATTTCAGCCGTGTATTGCCGATATCCAGCCATAATTTTTTCATTGCGATTTACCTGATCAACTGCCTGTCTTTAAACGTAACTGTCCCTGATAGAAGGCCCGAATAGCTTGATCCGTCTGGATCAGCACCGCACCATCTTCCTGAATACCTGAAAAAACCCCGGAATATTGCCCTTTCAGATCGGTAAATTCAACCTGTTGTTGTATAAAAGCAGCATGGTGATTAAAACGTGCGGCCAGATTGACACAGCCATAGCTAAACCATTCTCCCGCCTGCTGGATCGCCAGATACAATTCGGCAATCAACTGACTGCGGGTCACGGCAGCCAGCCCGAGCTGTGACAGGGAAGTCGCGGCCTGATCGAGTTGTAGATCTTCAAGCGGTGCCAGATTGATGCCGACCCCAATAATTGCCTGATGAGCAGAGATTGGTTCTACCAGAATGCCGCCCCATTTGGCATTCTGGCTATACAGGTCATTCGGCCATTTGACTTGTAGATCAAGCTGTTGCAGGCTAGGCATCTGTAAAATATTAAGTGCGACCTCCAGGGCAAGACGGCCATCAATCGGTATCTCTGTATTCAGCAATGTGCTTAAATAGATATTACCTTCCGGAGAAAACCAGGTCCGTTGGCGCTGGCCGCGTCCCTGAGTCTGGGCACGACTGCTGACCAGCACCTGCCGGATGCCTTTTTGAGCCAGATCCCGCACATCATCATTGGTGGATGTGGTGATTGGTTTTAATAACAGGACTTCGGGGAGTTGTCCTGCAGCTTCGAGCAGCTGCTGCAGTTCGCGAGTTTCTACATCCATCTGAATCTAAACGTGGTAAATATCGTATGGAGTTAATCATATATTTGTTGATTGGTGCAATTGCTGGATTCACTGCCGGTTTATTTGGGGTAGGTGGCGGCCTGATCATTGTACCTATTCTATATATCGTATTTACCCAGCTCAATTATGACCCAACCGTCATTATGCATATGGCTGTGGGGACGTCTCTGGCAACCATTATTGTGACATCGATCAGTTCGGTGCGGGCCCATCACCTCAGGGGCGCTGTGCTATGGCCGGTGGTGCGGAATCTGGCCCCTGGACTGGTTGTCGGTTCTTTTCTGGGCGCAGGGATAGCAGACTTGTTACCGGGACAAGGGCTACAGTTAATGATTGGTGTTTTTGCAGTCTGGGTTGCTTTTCGGATGTTTAGTGGCGCCAGTGCTCAGCCTGATCCAAACAAATCCTTACCTTCGACTTCAATGCAAATGGCCACGGGAGCCGGTATTGGCGTTGCCTCGGCTATTTTTGGTATTGGCGGTGGTAGTCTGACGGTTCCTTTTCTGAATCGCTGCGGTGTGGTGATTCAGAAGGCGGTAGCAACTTCAGCTGCATGTGGACTGCCAATTGCGATTGCTGGCGCCCTTGGGTTTATCTGGTTTGGACAGCAGTCTGAGATTCAGGTGCCCAATACCATTGGCTATATTCATGTCTATGCCTTTATTGGTATTAGTGTCATGAGTTTCTTTACCGCCAAATTCGGTGCTAAAGTCGCTCATTTACTGTCTCCGGTGATCCTGAAAAAATGTTTTGCCGCATTGCTGGTCACAGTCGGGCTGTATTTTATTTATCGTGGTTTAATTGCTTTTATATAAATAAAAAAATTTAGAACCAGGCGAAAAGGAGAGCGATAAGCTCTCTTTTTTATGGCTGATATCTACTAAATCATAAAAAATACAGCAGCTTAAAAAGAGTAAATATCTGCTGCTCAGGGGTGAGTTGACTATATAGACAGAAAATTGTCGGACAATGTCAACGTATTTAAGTGCGAAATAGTTTAAATAAATAATTCATCATACGGCATGACAAGAGCTGTATTAATAAAAATAACGCAGGATGGCCATGCAACCAGAAAAAGTGCACAGCTTGTCTGAACAGATTGCCAAACATATTAGTGAACAGATTATTCGCGGCGAGCTGGTCGAAGGTGAGCGGATTCAGGAACTTAGAATTGCATCAGAACTTGATGTGAGTCGTGGTTCTGTGCGCGAGGCATTACTATTACTGGAACGAACCCAGCTGATTGAAATCTACCCGCGCCGTGGTGCAATTGTCTCGGAAATGTCGACGCTTCAAGTCCGTGCCCTGTTTGACATGTGCTGCCTGTTGCTCGGTCAAATCGTACACCGCATGGCTGATACCTGGCGCCCGCATGAGGCGGAGCGTATTCAGTCATTATTAGAGCAGTTAGACGCCGAAACCCGCCAAGGCCACACCGAAAAGTTTTATGATTTCATCTTTCAGGGGCTGGCACAACAACAGGATATGGTGGCGAATCCTTATCTGATGCGCTATTACCATGAGCTGTTGCCCTCACTGCGACGCAGCTATTTTTTAACCCTGAATACTTCCAGACGTGAGCTGCAAGAATCTTTTGACTTGTTCAAATTGGTAACTGATGCAATTCTGAGCCGAAAATCACATCAAGCCACTTTATTTATGGAAGATTTTTGTCGACACTTACGCAACCTTGTGTTGGAATCTCTGACACGGATGAAACAAATTGAA
>CANQWW010000133.1 GCA_947627655.1 uncultured Acinetobacter sp.
TTGCCAAAGTTATGTCGAACGATCAATTAGACCAGCAAGTCGTGGAGCTGGACAATTTAAGCGAGCACCGTGAAATTGTAACGTTTATGCGCCGCTCAGCACCGCTGAACACCTCCCAACGTACTGCGCTTGAACAATATGGTCACTTAATTTTGGAATATCCAGTGGGTGATTTACGTCAACACTTTGAGCATCCGGAACGCCCTTTAACCGTCGAAATCGGTTTCGGCATGGGTCGCTCTCTGGTGCTGATGGCCAAAGCCAATCCTGAACGTAACTTCGTTGGTATTGAAGTGCATGTACCGGGTATTGCGCAGTGTGTCTATGAAGCAGGTATGGCCGGCATAAGCAACTTACGTGTTCTGGATGCTGATGCCATTCAGGTTCTGCGTGAAATGCCGGACAATAGTATTAATACGGTTCAATTGTACTTCCCTGACCCATGGCAAAAGAAACGTCACTTCAAACGTCGTTTTGTTTCCCATGACCGTATGCCACTGGTTGAAGAAAAATTGGAAATGGGCGGCACATTCCACGCTGCAACAGACTGGGAACCGTATGCGGAATGGATGCTGGAAGTTCTGGAAGAACGTCCACGTCTAGAAAACCTCGCAGGTAAAGGCAACAGCTACCCGCGTCCGGACTGGCGTCCACAAACCAAATTTGAACGTCGTGGGATCGAAGCCGGTCATAAAATTAATGACTTTATCTTTAAGAAAATTTCTTAAACTGAGAGTCAAAAAAAAGCGCTGAGATTTCAGCGCTTTTTTATTAGCTTTGATGACGTTCTAAAATTTGCTGGCTGAATAGTTGATATACGTTGGCTAAATCATGTTGTTGAGACTGTTCCAGCATCGCTTGATGCATATTCAGAATATTCTGATCACCCCGCATCGCAGGTCCGGTCTGCATTTGTCTTGGCTCGTTCTGTGTGGCTTTATTGGCAGTTTCCAGCATTAAAGGATAGAGCAAGCTAAAATCGACCTGCTCTGCATCAACCACCTGTTTGGCCATGTCATAACAATAATTACTAAAATTACAGGCAAAGACTGCGGCCAAATGCAGGCTTAGGCGTTGGCTGGACGTGTAATCATAGACTCTTTTGCTTAGGCTATTGGCTAATTCCAATAACAGGATTTGATCTTGCTCATTCACAGCTTCAATAAAAAGTGGCGTAGCCTGCCAGTCAATTTCACGTTCCCGGCTAAAAGTCTGCAAAGGATAAAATACACCGGCACGTGCATGTACTTTTTTCAATACATCCAGATGAGTACTGCCCGAAGTATGTACGACCAGGTTCGATTTGAGATAGGGATGAATCTGCTCAATGATGGTGGCGATGGCCTGATCACTGACCGCAATAAAGATGAGATCCACATCATCGCGCAGATCTTCAGGATTAACGACCGCTTGCGCATGACATTGTTCGGCCAATTGCTGCGCTTTGATCAAGGTCCGACTATAAATCTGCACAATTTCATGTTGTGCAGACAATGCATGGACCAGATGATACGCCACTCGCCCTGCCCCAATAATACTAATCCGCATCTTTTGCTATTCCTGAATCATTAGGCACAGCATGCCAATAAAAAAAGATTGAGGCAATTCATCCTTCTGCTTTATCGGATGTTAAAATTTGCGCAGGGTTAAAATCTGTTCACTGCGACCAAATGGTCCATGAATATCATGCAGAATGCCACTGGTCAGGCCGATGCCATCTTCACCATATTGTTGCGCCACTTCCAGCCCCAACCATTCACCTTGTGGCAGACGGTGCATATGAATCTGCAAGTCCAGATTCGGAAATCCCCACCCAGCACTTGGCTCCTGACGTGGTGCTATACCATTCGCCGTATCGACCATACCCATCAAGTACACAAAATCGCTGGTATGCTGACCTTCGACCATTTCCAAGCTATTGGTTAACCAGATGATCCCTTTACCTGCCCGGTGATCCGCATGTGCATATGCACTGATACTTTGAATATAACCTCCCGGCCAGCAGCGCATCCCGTCCCATACGGGTAGGTCTTCTGGATGCTGGATTGGAAAGTCTTCCAGACCCGCAATCGCACGGGTATCTGAAGTCAGCATTTTCCAGGCGCGTGCCACGATACAGGTTTTCCCGTTGGCACACATTTCTGCTTCAATCAGCTCAATGGTTTTGCCGGGCCGAATCATGCGCGTGGTAATGGAAAATTCACCAAAGGCAATCAGCCCAAAAATATCCAGACTGACCCTGCCAATACGCATTTCTGCACGTGGTTGAAACTGTTCCAGTTCTGCACAGATAATACCAGTCGCAGGCGCCATATGCTGCTCATGTGGATTCCAGGCGCCTTGCGCATGAATATTGGATTCATAATAGGCAGTGCTGCTACCATCTGCATGCTGTTCACGATTGATCAAACGATAATAGGCCGACATTGTTTTTCAACTTCCTTATATATTCTCTTAAACCTTAAAATTCATATAAAGTTTCACGCTCTTTATTTTCTAAGTAAAAAGCCATAATAATTCATGATTTGACAATAAATTTTGCGTTGTTTAAATCCGACTTTTGTTAAAAGATCATTTAAATCTTCTACCGAAATGAAGGAAAAATCCTGTTGCAATCTGGCCAGCATGTTTTCGCTTTGCTGGACACTAAGTCCGGTCTGCTGTGCCATGCTTTGCATGATTTTTAATTCTTTATCATCTTTAGGCTGTATCAGGTCATAGGTTAACAGGATTCCACCCGTTTTAAGGTTCTGATAAATCTCCTGAAAAAATTCAGTTTTTTGAGGTTCAGGAATAAAATGTGCCACTAAAATGGCAAGTGCAGCATCAAAAGTATTTTGCTGATTCAATTCCTGAATAGTGCACTGTATAAAGCGCACTCGCTGTTCGGCTCCCAGAGAAACCAGATATTTGCTTGCCTGTTCGATCATAGCTGCGGAAGGATCGATCGCAGTAAATGTCCAGTGTGGATGCCGCTGCAACAGATAAGATAATTCATAACCAGTCCCGCAGCCCACGATCAGAATATGTGCAGTTTCTGGAAGTTCAATACTGAGAATCGCCTCAATCTGTTGATGCACCAGTTCATAGCCGGGAATCAGTTTACGGATGTGGTCATCATAACTGGCAACCACCGCTTCACTATGAAAGTTTTTTGCCATATTTTCACTCTTAATCTTTCCTCCTAAAATCTTGGCTAAGATCATTTTTTAGAAGTAAATTTCTGGGGCAAAAGCTTATAAGTTGCTCTATATTTTTTGGATATTTCTTAAATCTAATCACATGACAGGCGACATGGATGTCGCCATTTTGCTGAGGGATATGGAAGTCCCTTCAGCAAAATAAAGGGCTTTTGCTTACTTTTGGCCCATCAAAAGTAAGAAAGGCCTACACGTTAACATCAAAACCTTCCTTTTTAAGTGAGGCTGTGCAGGTCTTTCGCCTTTTCTTGATAGTTTCTCTTTAACTTTTTAAGGATAAAGAAGTGAAGAATTCACCAATCGCAAAAACCAAACAATACTTAGGCTATTTCTTTTAAGTTTAATTCTTCACGCATAAATTCCCGTAATTTAAACTTCTGTGCCTTACCTGAAGCTGTCATCGGGAACTCATGGAAGAAACGCACATAACGCGGCACTTTATTATGTGAGATATGCTCGGCACAATATTGACGAATACTTTCTTCAGTACATGGATCATTTTCATGCAGGATGATACAGGCACAGAGTTCTTCACCATATTTATGATCCGGCATACCAATCACTTGTACATCAGACACCGCCGGATGGCTATAGAGGAAATCCTCAATTTCTTTCGGGAACAGGTTTTCCCCGCCGCGAATCACCACATCCTTAATTCGACCTTTAATTTTGATAAAACCGTCATCATCCATTTCTGCAATATCACCAGTATGCATCCAGCGCGCACTATCAATCACTTCTGCCGTTTTGTCCTGATCTTCCCAGTAACCGAGCATCACAGAATAACCACGCACACAGAGTTCACCCAGTTGACCGCGCGGCACCACTTTTCCGTCTTCATCAACAATTTTCACTTCCAGATGCGGATGTACCCGACCCACTGTCGTAACACGCTGTTCAATAGAATCTGCACTAGAGCTTTGCGCACTGACCGGTGCGGTTTCCGTCATGCCATAACAGATGGTAATGTCTGACATATGCATCCGGTCAATCACACGCTGCATGATTTCTTGTGGACATGGACTCCCCGCCATAATTCCGGTACGCAAACTGGAGAGATCAAACTCATCAAACTGTTCATGCTCAAGAGTGGCAATAAACATGGTGGGCACACCATAAGCCGCAGTACATTTTTCCTGCTGAATGGCTTTTAGGGTTTCCAGCGGATTAAACACGGCTGAAGGATAAATCATGGCAGAACCATGCGTGATACAGGCCAGATTCCCCATCACCATACCAAAGCAATGGAAAAGTGGTACTGAAATACAGACCCGATCTTGCGGGCTTAAATGAATGGCTTCACCAACAAAATAGCCATTATTTAAAATATTATTATGGGTCAGCATGGTGCCTTTCGGATTACCTGTCGTCCCCGAAGTAAACTGGATATTGATGGTTTCATCAAACTGCAGTTCACTTGAAACTTGCTGTAATTTTTCTAAAGCTTTTGCGCTCGGCTCAAGCAGCAGGTCTTGGAAACGGTGAATGCCTGTATGCTCTTGAGCATCAATTTTAATCACATGTTTTAAATGTGGGAGACGTGCAGAATTGAGGACTTTGTGCTCTGCCTGACATAGCTCAGGAGCAATCTTGGTCAGAATATCCTGATAATTGGTGGTCTTGAATTGAGATGCAATGACCAGTCCCTTACAGGACACCTTGTTCAGGACATATTCCAGCTCATTACTTTTATAAGCCGGATTCAGATTGACCAGAATAATCCCGGCTTTAAAGGCCGCAAACTGGGTAATGGTCCATTCCACACAGTTCGGCGACCAGATGGCCAGACGGTCACCTTTTTCCAAACCCAATTTCTGCAAGCTACAGGCAAAGGCATTGACCTGTTGCTGTAGCTGCCGGTAGCTCAGGCGTATGTTCTGATGCAAACTGACCACTGCGTCCTGATCTGCATACTGGCATGCCTGATCAAAACTTTCACCAATCGTCATACCCTGTAAGGGCTGGCTGCTGGCACCATAGGCATAGCTTAACCGTACTTGTGTCATTGAATCGATCTCCTTGATTCTTTGTAATTCTGATTTTCGACTTTACTAATTGTTTTATGACCACGACGACCTTGTCTGGGTACCGGTTTTTTGTGCGTTATGCTCCTGCTCTTTCCTCCTGTCGACGTACTGCGTTGACACAAAAATCGGCAATCTGTTTGACAAAGTGATCTTTATAATTCTGATCAAACATCACATTACGGGATGGGTTTAAAGGTTCAATGACCACGAAAGTCATCGCGCCAACCACACCTAATGCTGCGGTGTTTAAATCTTCAAACTCAAATATTCCACTAATCTTGCCTTCGGCTAAAATCTCCTTAATGCTTTGTTTGATCAGCTGCTTACTGCGAAAACGCTCATGCTCCATCTCCGGATCAACCGGTTCAAACATCAGCGAATACGCCAATTGGGGGCTGTTCATGGCTCGCTTTACAAAAGTTGTAACAGATTTTTTCAACTTCAGTTCAGGTGACAGCTCTGACTCAGCAATATGATTTAAAATCTCAATCTCAAACTGAATTGCTGCCGATAAAACCTCAATTAAAATCTGGCTTTTGTTCGCGAAGTATCGATAGACCAGCCCTGTAGATACGCCTGCACGTTCTGCAATCGCCTGGATCGACGCCTCTTTAAAGCCCCCTTGAGTAATCAGTTCACGCGCAGAATCTAAAATCGCCAAGCGATTTTGTTCCATGCGCTCCTGCATCAATGATGATCTTTTATAACTCATAAAATTAATCTCAACAAGATGAAATGAATTGTAAATCATTTTGTGAATATAGATTCACTTTTTTATTTTTTCATTGTATGTTAAAACCACAAGCACAACAAAAATGCTTTTTGGACACAACAAATATAACCTCAGGATGGATGAAAATGAATTTACAAAGCTTGGATTTCGGTTTAGATGAAACTCTGATTGCGCTTCGTGATTCAGTGGCCGCTTTTTGTGCCAAGGAAGTTGCCCCAATTGCTCAACAGGTCGACCGTGACAACGAGTTCCCGGCTCATCTTTGGAAAAAAATGGGTGATATGGGTCTGCTCGGTTTAACCGTAAGTGAGGAATATGGCGGTACCAATCTTGGATATCTGGCCCATATTATCGTCATGCAAGAAATTTCCCGCGCTTCCGCATCTATTGGTTTGTCCTATGGTGCACATTCTAACTTATGTGTGAACCAGATTAATCGCAATGGTAGCGAGGAACAGAAGCAACGCTACCTGCCAAAACTAATTTCCGGTGACTATGTGGGTGCTTTGGCGATGTCCGAACCCAATGCCGGTTCCGATGTGGTCAGTATGAAGCTGAAAGCTGAAGATAAAGGCGATCATTATCTGCTGAATGGTTCAAAAATGTGGATCACCAATGGCGGCGATGCCGATGTCCTGGTGGTCTATGCCAAGACTGATTTGCAAGCTGGTGCCAAAGGCATGACCGCCTTTCTGATTGAAAAAGACATGCCTGGTTTTAGCCATGGCACGCACCTAGATAAACTCGGTATGCGCGGCTCAAATACTTATCCGTTATTTTTTGACAATGTCGCAGTACCGAAAGAAAACGTGCTCGGCGGCGTCGGCAATGGCACCAAAGTGCTGATGAGTGGTCTGGACTATGAACGCGCCGTGTTAAGTGCTGGCCCACTGGGGATTATGGATGCCTGTATGGATACCGTGATTCCGTATATTCATGACCGTAAACAGTTTGGTCAGGCGCTGGGTGAAT
>CANQWW010000134.1 GCA_947627655.1 uncultured Acinetobacter sp.
TGATTGTGGTGGATACTGCACATGGTCATTCAGCAGGCGTGATTGAACGTGTACGCTGGGTGAAAGCCAACTATCCACAAGTTCAGGTGATTGGCGGTAACATTGCGACTGGTGATGCTGCGCTGGCCCTGCTTGATGCGGGTGCAGATGCGGTGAAAGTCGGTATTGGTCCTGGTTCGATCTGTACCACGCGTATTGTGGCGGGTATTGGTATGCCACAAATCTCTGCGATTGACTCCGTTGCCAATGCATTAAAAGAACAGATTCCATTGATTGCGGATGGTGGTATCCGTTTCTCTGGCGATATGGCCAAAGCCATTGGTGCCGGTGCAAGCACGATTATGGTGGGTTCACTGCTGGCTGGTACTGAAGAAGCACCGGGTGAAGTTGAATTCTTCCAGGGCCGTTACTACAAAGCTTACCGTGGTATGGGTTCCTTGGGCGCGATGGCGGGTGCAACCGGTTCTGCAGACCGTTATTTCCAGGACTCTAAAGCGGGTGCCGAGAAGCTGGTTCCAGAAGGGATTGAAGGTCGCGTACCGTATAAAGGTCCAATGGGGAACATTGTCCATCAAATGATGGGTGGCTTACGTTCATCGATGGGCTATACCGGTTCTGCAACCATTGAAGACCTGCGTCAAAATGCCAAATTTGTAAAAATCACTTCTGCGGGGATGTCTGAGTCTCATGTGCATGATGTGACGATTACCAAAGAAGCACCAAATTATCGCGTAGGTTAATCGCTGAGAACCCGAGATACGTAAAAAAGCCGTCATAGCCATGACGGCTTTTTTATTTTGGTGTAAAGTGTTGCTCATTGTAAAAATGGATGATGTAAATCACCCGCGAAGAAGTGAGACAATAATGAGTTATTTTGGTACCGATGGTATTCGTGGCAAGTTTGGCGTATTGCCGATTACACCTGAATTTGCACTTAAATTAGGCTTTGCAGCAGGTAAGGTACTTAAGCGACATAGCAAGAAAAGCAAACCTTTGGTGGTGATGGGCAAAGATACCCGTTTATCGGGCTATATCCTGGAATCTGCCCTGCAAGCCGGTCTGAATGCCGCGGGGGTGTATGTTCACCTTTTGGGTCCTTTACCCACGCCTGCAATCGCGCATTTAACCCGTGCCTTACATGCCAGTCTCGGTATCGTGATTTCTGCTTCGCATAACCCGTATTTTGATAACGGGATTAAATTTTTCTCTAGTGAAGGCAAGAAACTACCAGATGCCTTGCAAGACGAAATTAATCAGGAACTGGAAAAAGAACTGGTGATTGACGATAACGCCAGCCTGGGTAAAAGCTTCCGGGTGAATGATGCCAATGGCCGTTATATCGAATTCTGTAAATCGACCTTCCCTTATCATCTGGATTTAAATGAACTGAAGATTGTCGTGGACTGTGCCAATGGCGCTGCCTATAACGTCGGGCCAGCGGTATTTCGTGAACTGGGTGCGAAAGTCATTGCCCTGTTTGATGAACCCGATGGTGTAAACATCAATAAAGACTGTGGCTCGACCCATCCTGAAAGCTTACAACAGGCTGTGGTAGAACATGGGGCCGACTTGGGGATTGCCTTTGATGGCGATGCGGATCGCGTGATCATGGTGGATCAGCACGGTGAGCAAATTACCGGTGACCATATTCTGTATATTTTAGCGACACAGGCCAAAACGCAACCCGCGGGTATTGTTGGTACGCTGATGAGTAATATGGCCCTGGAACTGGCTTTAGAAAAAGCAGGGGTGGAATTATTACGCGCCAAAGTTGGTGACCGTTATGTACTGCAAGGTCTGGAAGAAAAAGGCTGGTCGATTGGTGGCGAGCCATCTGGTCATATCCTGACACTGGATAAGAGTACGACTGGTGATGCGATTATCGCTGCCTTACAAGTCCTGACAGTAATGGTTGAGCAGAAAAAAGCCCTACATGAACTGGTTGCTGACTTTAAACTTTTACCAAATGTACTGGTCAATGTCCGTCTGGAAGCGATGTTTGATCCGTACGCCGTACCTGCATTAGTTACCGAATTTGATAAAGCGGAAGCGCAGCTGAAAGGCCGTGGCCGCTTGCTGATCCGTAAGTCCGGGACTGAGCCGGTCATTCGTGTCATGGTCGAAGGCGAAGATCTGGATGAAGTAACAGCACTGGCAAATGCATTGGCAGACGCCGTACGTGCCAATGCAGCCTGATCCGGTAAAATGATTTTAGAGAGAGACCATGAGTGATTTAATCCAGGATCTGAGTGAACTGCGCCTGAACTATGAGAAAGGTGAGCTGCATGAGCAACAGGTCAATCCGAATCCGCATGAGCAGTTTTTGCTCTGGTTTAACCATGCACTAGAAGCACGTTTACATGAGCCCTATGCCATGTCTTTGGCAACGGCAAATGCCGAAGGTCGTCCGCATGTGCGCACGGTCTTGCTGCGAGGCGCAGACGAACAGGGTTATGCCTTCTATACCAACTATGACAGCCAGAAGGGCATGGATCTGGCCGCCAATCCCTATGCCGAGTTACTGTTCTACTGGCCGGAGCAGGAGCGCCAAATCCGTATTTCCGGGCCTGTAGTACGGATTCCGGAACAAGAATCAACGGATTACTACCATAAACGTCCACGTGACAGCCAGGTCGCGGCACATGTCAGCATGCCGCAAAGCGGTGTCATTGGCAGTCGTGATGAACTGCAACAGCGTTTCTGGGACTTTCATACCACAATGGCGAATCAGCAGCAGCTCGACAAGCCGGAATTCTGGGGTGGCTACCGTGTACAACCCGACTATTATGAATTCTGGCAGGGCAGACCCAACCGTTTGCATGACCGGCTCTGCTATACCCAGACCGAGGGCGCTTGGACCTTACAGCGACTTATGCCATAAATGTCAAAACTTGAAATCAAGCAGCGCCCTTTTTTGACCCGTCCTGAAGCTTTGCAGGGCGTTCCAGCTTTTGTGGCTGAAATTCTGGCCCGCCGTGGGGTTGAATCGACCCAGGAATTGGAGCTGAAACTGAAGCACTTGCTGGCGCCCAGCATGAAAGGTTTGCCTGAAGCCATTTTGCTCTTGGATGCGGCCATTGATGCCGGGCAAAAGATCGTGATTGTCGGAGATTATGATGCCGATGGTGCGACCAGTACCGCGCTGATGATACTGGCCTTGCGTGATATGGGCGCGGATGTGGCTTATCTGGTTCCTGACCGTTTTAAGTATGGTTATGGACTGACCCCGGCCATTGCCGATCTGGCTTTTGCCAATTTTAGCCCTGATCTGCTGATGACTGTCGATAATGGCATCTCCAGTCATGAAGGGGTGAAGCAGGCTCAGGATCACGGCATGCAGGTCATTATTACCGATCATCATCTCACCACCAAAGCCACGCCTGCCGCAGCAGCTGTGGTAAATCCAAATCAGCTTGGTTGTAATTTTCCAAGTAAAGCGCTGGCGGGAGTCGGGGTGGTATTTTATGTGCTGGCCAATCTGTCTACTCATCGTAAAAAGCTGGGTAAATCGACCACCCAAATTACCAACTACTTGGATTTAGTCGCTTTAGGTACCTATGCTGATGTTGCCAGTCTGGATTATAACAACCGTATTCTGGTTGATGCCGGTCTGAAACGGATTCAGCAGCATTTAGGCCGTCCAGGTATTAGTGCCTTGCTGGAAATCGCCGGTCGGGATGCTGCGAGCTTGAAAGCGCAGGATTTAGGTTTTGTACTCGGTCCACGCCTGAATGCAGCGGGCCGTATGGAAACCATGGATATCGGGATAGAATGTCTGCTGGCTGCTGATCTGGCCACGGCTTATCCACTGGCTGAACAGTTGAATCAGCTGAATATTGAGCGTCGTCAGGTCGAAGGCCAGATCAAGCAGGAGGCCTTGGCTGAACTGGAAAAAATCCAGCTGGATGAAACCAAACTGCCTGCAGCGCTGATTATGTTTGAGCAGCACTGGCATCAAGGGGTGATCGGAATTGTTGCTGGCCGTCTGAAAGAACAGTTTCATCGTCCCAGTATCGTGTTTGCTGCGGATAAAGATGGATTGCACATCAAAGGCTCGGCGCGTTCGATTGAAGGGATTCATATCCGCGATGCGATTGAACGTGTGGCAGAACAGTATCCGCATCTCGTCAGTCATTTTGGCGGGCATGCCGCTGCCGCAGGCCTGACCATTAAACAGCAGCATTTTGCTGAATTTAAGCAGGTCTTTGAACAGTTGATCGCTAGTATGGATGAAAGTCTGTTTACTGCGACCTTGTGGACCGATGGTGAACTACCTGTTACTGCATTCGAGATTGCGACTGTTGATCTGTTGCATCACTTAAGCCCGTGGGGGCAGAAGTTTCCACAGCCGATTTTTGAAGGTACTTTTAAAGTGGTGGATTATCGCTGGCTAAAGGAGGTCCATCTTAAATTGCGCGTTGCACTGGAAAATGGACAGGTGGTCGATGCAATTGCCTTTAATGCAGCCGATAAATATGACTTTGATCCGATGCAGGATCGTGTCCGTTTGGTCTATGAACTGGATAAAAATACCTTTAATGGCAATACCAGTTTACAGCTGCGGATTGTGCATTTGGAACAATAAAAAAACCGCTCAAGTGAGCAGTTTTTTTATTTCTTGAATTAGGTCATTAGAAGCGGTAAGCGCCACGAATACCGAAGACATCAGCATCATCACCAAAAGAAATTGCACCTTCTAGACTGAATTGCTGCGTAAAGAATTTTTTAGCCCGAATACTAAATACGTCAGTACCTTCTAAGTCAGAATCAGAGAATCCAAGGCCAACACTGAAGGTTTTATCCAGATATAAGTCTGCACCTAAGTTATAGGCATCAATGTCACCAAAACTAGCACCCGCTTCAAAATTCATGTCATATGCACCAACTTGAGTGACATATTTTGCACGTAAAGTTGGGTCGATTTCATCATATACATTATCTTCCGAAATACCGACTAGACCTAAAGCGACTAACAGACCTGGAGCTGGAAGGTAACCCACTTCCGCAGCATAACCAGTTAAGTCTCCGAAATCATTATCAAAGTGTGAAATATTGCCACTTAAGTAAAAATCTGAATTTGGAACAAAGTATTCAATACCAGCATGAATGCCAAAAGTTTCAGAATCATCTACGTAACTTAGAGCACCATTTACATTGCTTGCGCGATTCAAAAAAGCCGCTTCATTTAAAGGTGAGTTTTTGACTTGAACGGGGTTAAAGTAATAGGTGCCATCAACTGCAAACCCTACATCTGAGCCGCCACGGTCTTGATCTAAAATTTCAATAGTGCCGCCTACTTCAGCTTGATAAGCATGCGCCATTCCCAGACCAGCAAAAAGTGCTGTAGTAAGAACCAATTTTTTTAACATGTAAAAAATCTCGTTGTTATTCAAATAAAACTGCAATATTACAGTTGTAACGAATTGTATGTTTTTTATTCTAATAATCAAGGTCATTGGTCTTATTATGCTGCATAAAAGAATCCCCTACAGAGAGGGGATTCTTTTTTAAGTTTTATACACTGGGATTAGAAACGGTATTTTGCAGCTACACCAAATCTGTTGTAATCGTTGTTACCACTTTCGCCGAAACCAACACGGCCTTCAAGACTTACTTGCTGGTTAATGAACTTACGAGCACTTACACCGAACTCATTGTTGCGAGCCAGATCATTATCATAATAATCTACACCAACACTTAGAGTTTTATCGATGAAGTAATCAGCTTTTACATTAAACTCATCAAGATCACCAAATGCTGCACCAGCTTCTAGGTTGATATCTTTACCGTTGCTTAATGTAGTTACATATTTTGCACGAAGAGTTGGGTCTACGCCGTCATCAAGGTCATTGTCATAACCTTTTAAACCTGCAGCAATCAATAAGCCTGGTGCTGGAAGGTAACCTACTTCTGCGCTGTATACAGTCGTATCAAAGTCAGCACCGTTACGGAACTCCAAGTCATCACGGCCTACACTACCACTTAAGTAGAAATCTGAGTTTGGTACAAAATATTCTGCACCTACACCATATTGATGACGCTCATTATCACCTACTTCATCATACTGGTATTTTGCTTTCACATTACTAGCACGGTCAAGGAATGCTGCTTCTGCCAATGGCGCATTACGAGTTTGTACCGGGTTAAAGTAATATGTACCATCTACACCGAAAGAGCCGCTTGAGCCACCATTATCCGGATCAATTAAGCCTGCTGATACACCAACTTCTGCTTGATAAGCATGTGCTGCTGTACCCGTAAGCGCTACCACTGAAAGTACTGCTGAAGCGATTGCTAATTTTTTCATGCTAATTCTCCCCTATGAAGTTTGGCTGGGATTTAATAAATTTTTTGTTACAGTTTCAGTCTAGCGCAATTCAAAACTCCGTCAATCAAGGGAAAGTTACAGTAATGTGACTAGCGTAATTTTATGTAAGTTTTTTGATGTAACTATTTGAAATAAATCAATAAAATATAATGTTTTGTTTTATTAAAAGTGTGTGATAATTGTGGATTTATATTATTGTGATTAAAAAATAATCTGATTTTTCTGGGATCGTATAGCCTTAATAAGTCATTGAAAATATGACAGACCTTAAAAAAGAAAATTGCACACTTAAACTTATTTTCTCATTTTGATTTTCCCTGGTTTCTTTCATCACTTGTTTTCTAGCAAATTAAGTAAACTTAAATGCAGTTCCCAGTCAATGTAGAGCTGAAATTGCAGGAAAGGACTGTGATATAATCGTCTGCTAAAAACTTTTGCTTATTGATTGAGAGAAATTCACGTGGAAATTAATCCTTATCTACTTCAGCTAAAAGACTTAAACGAACGTGGTCAAACACTACGGGGGTATCTTTGACTACGATCTGAAAAAAGAGCGTTTAGAAGA
>CANQWW010000135.1 GCA_947627655.1 uncultured Acinetobacter sp.
CTTCGCAGGCAAAGTCAGCCAATTGATTAATGTGCATATTGCACGGCGTAACCATGCTCCAGGTCGAGGCGATGCCAATTTGTGGTTTCTGAAAATCAGCATCATCGAAACCTACAGCACGTAGCATGGCTCTTGCTGGTGCTTTGCCAGTGCCATCGACTACTTTGGATGAATATTTGCGTGGATTGGTCATTGTCTAGCCTTCTCAAACTGTTAATAAAGTAACCCTAACATTATCAAATCAGACGAGAGCTCATTATGTGAAATGAAATTCACTTTTCATGGTTGAATTGCTGTTCTCTATTCCGCTCATCCACCGTCCGTATTTGCTCTTCTGCCTGTTATGGCATATAGAAAGTTCATAGCCAAGACCCTGACTGTTATAATTGTCGCCGATGTCCCTGTAGCTCAGATGGATAGAGCGTCCCCCTCCTAAGGGGTAGGTCATAGACTATTTGGCGGTTTAGGGGAAAGGTCATTACAATCAAAAAACAAATTAGTTTTTAGCACCAGAAAAGTACTCACTTCTCTCTCCGCCCTTAGCTCATCTGGATAGAGCGATCCCCTCCTAAGGGATAGGTAGCAGGTTCAAGTCCTGCAGGGCGGACCATTTTGTCCTTCCCCCCATATGGTCGCAAAGACCGTTTTTTACGTTTGAGACCAAATTGAGACCAAATTGAGACCAAACCGAGATAAGCTAAATTTGCTCTTAAAATGAACTCGCCAAAAAGTGACCTTTCCCCTAAACCTTAGAAAGTGAGTTTTCTATGGTGTGATTTTCCCTTATTGCTTTTCAAGTTGACCATCTTGGACCAATTCTAGAAGAGTAGACAGATCACAATTAAGGTAAAGACATAGTTTTTCGAGTACATCAAATTCAACACGTACCGCCGTTTCTTGGTACAGCCTAGTAATAGTCCCTCTGTTTATCCCTGTTTCACGGGCAACATCCGCAATCTTCAGTTTTTTTTCTCCCATTAAGCGGGATAAGTGACATTTAATCATCTTTAGTAGACCTAAATGACCTTCTGCAGATAAAAATTACTTGCAAAAGATTTTTTGTGGGTTATTATGCTCTGCAGGAGAGCAAAAAATTCTCTCTTAGAATCTTTTAATTTACTTGAGGAAGATGATTATGTCATTAACTTATCTGACCACAGCAGAGCTCTCAGAGCGTATCAAGTACGATTCACGCACTATTCGCAACCAGTTGAAAGACTGAATCGTCCCGAGTTTTTCGGAGGGATTTTTATTTGAGTCATGCCGCCGCAGACTCGGCTTGTTGATAATACATATTTTCATACTCTACGGGTGGTATATCCCCAATCGGACCCAGTAGTCTTCGATTGTTGAACCAGTCCACCCAGTTCAATGTGGCATGTTCAACTTCGTCCAGTCCTTTCCATGGGCCATCTTTGTGAATCACCTCAGCCTTGAACAGTCCGTTGATGGTTTCTGCCAGGGCATTATCATAAGAATCACCGACACTACCGACGGAGGCCTTGAACCCTGCTTCAGCCAATCGCTCGGTATAACGAATCGACAAATACTGGCTGCCACGGTCGCTGTGATGGGTAACGCCTTTAGGTTTACCGCGAGCCCACAGCGCTTGTTCCAGTGCATCCAGCACAATATCCGTTTGCAGGCTCTTTAAGGCTCGCCAGCCAACGATGTACCGTGAAAACACATCGACGACGAAAGCCACATAAACAAATCCAGACCAAGTCGCGACATAAGTAATATCGGCCACCCAAAGTTGGTTTGGCCGCTCAGCCTTAAACTGCCGATTAACCAAATCAAGTGGTTTAGCGGCCAATTCATCCGGGATAGTGGTGATACAGCGTCTGCCACGTCTGACACCTTCCAGTCCCAGAGCGCCCATGAGTCGCTCAACCGTACAACGGGCCACGGCTATCGATTCACGTTTTAGTTGTTTCCAAACTTTGCGGGCACCATAGACACCATTATTTTCCTCATAAACACGGGTTATCTCGGGTGCCAACCATTCATCACGTTGTACCCGTGCACAGCGCTGCTGCGGATGGTGTGCTAAATGCTTATTCCGGTAATAAGTGGACGGTGCAATCGGTAATACCTCACAGATTGGCAGGGCACCGTACTTGTCTCGTTCAGAGTCGATAAATTCGACCATCACTTCGGTTTGCGGCCGAGCTCCGCCTGGGCAAAAAAAGCCGCTGCCTTGCGCAAGATCTCATTGGCACGTTTAAGCTCACGGTTTTCCCGCTCCAGTTCTTTGAGCTTGGCAGCAGCATCACTGGTTACCCCAGGTTTGATGCCATTATCAACTTCCATTTTATTAAGCCAGGAGCGCAAGGTCTCAGGTGTACAGCCAATTTTGGCGGCAACAGATTGTATTGCTGCCCAGCGTGATGGGTGGTCCTGCTCACTGGTTAATACCAAGCGAACAGCGCGTTCTCGTACTTCGGGTGAATATCCAGGTCGTTTGTTCATTAGCTAATTCTCTCAAGAAAGTTTGCCTCCGATAAACCCGGTACGATTCACTTTTCTATAAAGCTCCAGCGACTGCTTAAAAAAACCTCATTCTCATAAAGTGATTCTTTTATTTCATTGTTTACCCGATAAGAAAGGGTTTTAAAAAAGCGTCCGAGCAGACTTTTCATTAATTAAAATCCCTTAATTTATACTATTTAAAAGAAAACATTCTTCACCGCTCAAAAGATCAGCCAACTTGATTTGTTGATTAGCCATTGAACAATGGAAAAACCACATTATTCATGAAGTTTGCTCCTTTCTCGGTATGAAGCCAAAACAAACCACATAAATTCAACAGAACAGTTACCCAATAAACATTTATAAAGGCTTTCTTGCTCGATTTATGGCGTAATTTCTTTTGGGCGACATAAGCACCTGGCCAACCACCCATTAGAGAAATTAAGTGCAATGTGCTTTCTTGAGTTCTCCATCGGCCATTTTGAGCTGCGGATTTATCAATTGCGTAAGCGATAAACGCAATTAGGCTCATGATTAGATACATACCGACAATAACTAAAGGCAACTTTCCACTGAAGACTGATACCAACAGTCCAATGAAAAAGATAATGGTAAAGACGCCCCCAAAACCTCTTTGGCTTTTTACTTGTTCTCGTTTTTTTGACTTGTGGACGTCACGAGCAAATTGGATATTTTCAGCTTTATAACGATTGTTATTATCGCGAGCTAATTCATAGATAATGACTTCACCATTTACTGGTCGACGGGATGGAGGGTTAAAGGCCTTAATATGGACAAAAGCACGCTCTCCACCACCATTTGGCTCGACAAAACCAAATCCTCGATCATCATTCCAGTTTGATATTTTCCCTTGCAGCTTCATGCTTTCCCTCGCGTTTTATATCTAACAGCACGGCCAAATTGCTAACTCAACTACTCGTTTAGATGGTTTCCAGATCAAACTTCATGGTCAGCCAGCCATCATCTAATTTAGTGGAAGCACTGTCTGTGGTTTGCAGTTGAGCATCGTTTAATTCACCGTTTTGTTTGATGAAATCCACAACAGCTTGCTGTCTTTGCTGAGCTAACTCTTGTAACTGAGCATCACTGACGGATTCGGCTTCAATTAAGCGTTTTTTGAGGCTGTCGTTATAGGCCAGCACATCCAGTTCAGTTGCTGTCTGCTGATCGGCTTCATCATTGGCTGAAAATTCCTGCTGCAAGGTTTGCAAGTCAGGGGTTAGACCAGCTTGACGATATAAGTCTTCCAGCACTTGCTGACGTTTTTCATCAAGTTGTTGTGTGGATTCTGTTTCATCCAAACGGCTTTCGATGCGTGTTTCCACCGCACTAGCTTGTAATCTCTGCCGATCAGCAGCTTCATCAAATGGTGCTGGTATTTGCAAGGCCAGTTGTGGGCGTTGTGATAAGGCTTCAACTAACTTATGCAGCTTTTCCTGCTCGGGTGGAGCCAGATCAGCTCGTCCGGCACGAAAACGAATCTCGTCAATCGCTTCATCGTCATTACCAAGACCGATCAGGCTACCGAGAAAGCGGAAAGGTGCTGTCACGATATTCTTTAGTGCATTGCCGATAGCGCCACGAATCACTGGGCCCATCGCGAATTGTGGGTCGTTTACATTGCCACTGACGGGGATGTTGAGTTCGATTACACCGTCACTGTTTTTCAGCAGCCCAACGGCCAGATCCAACGGTAGATCCATGGCACCAGGCGATTCGACACGTTCGCCTAACTCAATATCACGGATTACGATGTTGTTGGAGGCCGTTAATTCACTCTCGACAATCTCATAGGTCAGATCAATATCACCCTTTCCTTCTGCAATCTCCCGACCGGCAAACTTAATGGTATATGGACTCATTGCTGGCAGATCCAGATTACTAAATGCCAGTTTGATTGTCGTCTGAGCAGTGACATTCAGTGGATTCATTGCACCATCAATTTCCACCATGCCGTATTCATCGACCTGACCTTCCAGGGCGATATCCACTGGTTGCTTAGAGCTGGTCGAAAAGCCGCTTATTTCACCATTCAATGCCTGCATATGGGCATCAAATACAATCGGCAGATTCTGATCGGTAAAGCGTGAGCTGGCATTATTAATTTTCACTCGGCCGAGCGAAACGTTATAACTGCTCGGGGTTTCTGATTTGGCGGTATCCGTTTGGCTAGTCTCCGATTCTGGCTGCTCTTTCATCAGCAATGCCAGATTGGTTTCGCCGTTTTCGTTAATTAATACACGGCTATAAAGCGCGTCCACAATCACTTCTGAAATAGCCACGCGTTGCTTGGCGAGTGAGAAATCTATGCTGTTAACAGACAAGTTATCGAGGCCTAACAGCTTCTCATCAAGCTGCTGGTTATCCAGCTGCAAATCTGAAAGTGTCAGGTTGCCCTGAATAGCAAATGGCTCCTGCTGATCCGAGGTGATGCTAGCGGAAGAATCGATTTTGCCGCCGACCATTTCGATATGAGCATATTCATTTAGATAAGGCTGCACCGGTAATAATGACAGTTGTTCGATACCTGTTTCGGCTTGAATGGCCAAGCTGGGGAATAACTGTAAATCCCCTTCCGCCGTGACTTCACCGCCTGAACCCAGACTGATAAGCGTGGTAAATGGCATCTGCTGATCTTCTGCCAGACTGAAGTTTTGCAGCGTGGCAGAGAGCATCAAATCCAGATTAGCTGGCGTGGAAGGTTTTTGATCTTCAATGCTCAGTTCGGTGTTAGCAATTTCAAGATTGGCAATATTCATTTGCAGCGGTGGCAATTCACTTTCTGCAGGTTCTTCATCTTCTTTGCCCTCGAGCATCGGAGCAAACAGCTGCAGCCAGTTGAGTTCGCCTTGGCTGTTTTGCGATGCGGCCAGTTTGAAGTCTTTCAGCGCCACCGAATCCATGCTGAGCTGATTATCGGGAAAGATAAATTGCCCATTGCTCACGGTAAGTGTTCCGCCCTGCAATAAGGCCGCTGTTTCGCCAGGTTGATGCAGACTGAAGCCAGACAGCTGCAGATTGATTTGATCCAAATCGATCAGGGTGTCCTCAGCCAGATCCACTTCATAGTCCAGCGCTAAATCTAATCTGCCTTGCTGTAATTCAAATGGCAGTTGCGCCTGCAGATAACGATACGGGGTCTGCAGACTGAAATTTTGCAGATTAACCTGACCGTCAAATTGCAATGGAGATAACACCATATTGCCGTTTAAGGTCAGCTTGGCGTCGTTTTCCAGTGCGATAACCAAATCCTGGTTTGCTGCTTGCCCGGCTGCTGTTGAAAAATGTTTGAGATGAATATTGATTGGGCTCAGCACCGTTTCAAATTGGTTCGCCGGCACATCATCACGATAAGCAATTTCACCATCGGTGTAATTGAACTCGCCAATTTCGAATGTGAAAAGCGGCTCATCTTGCTCGCTGACTTCTTCCTGTTCCGTATTATCTTCAGTAACCTCTTCTTCAGCGGTGGCATTCCAACTGTCGGCTAATCGGGTCAGCGTATTGTCGCTGGTTGAGTAACGGCGGAAATGCAGTTTTGGCTCTGCTAAAGTGATTTCTTCAATTCGCAGCTTGAGTTGAAACAACTGGAGTGGCTGCAGGTTGAGATAGAACCGGTCCCACGATGCAAGCGGTTCATTCTGCTCATTCGCCAATTGCAGCTTGTCGACTGACGCTTCAAAGGTATACGGATTGAAATGAATTTTTTCGACCGTGGCTTCAACACCCAGCCTTTGCTGCAGTGTTTTGACCATTTGGCGTTCTGCCAGCCAGGGCAGCAACAAAAATCCTATTAGGGTATACAACACCAAAATACTGATAACCCAGATCAGCAGACTTCGATATTTTAGAAAGGTGTTTTTGGCAGATTTCATGGCTGATGGCTTATCTCAGTGGTGGAGATAAGCCAGTTTACCTAAATAATGTGGATGAGCGTAATTGTCTGCTCAATCTTGCGGTATTTCGCTGGAATAAATTCTTTCATCGATAAAAATTACCTCCTATAATCCTGCGGCATGGTTCATTTGCCTGGTTCAGGTAAGCCTCTAAGCACCACTTAACCAAGAAAAGCGATTGTATATGGAGCGACAGAACAAGGATGATGGGGTAATGGGATGCTCTTAGGGAGTAATAAATCACTAAATACCTTCGGGTGCCACTTTTATGTCGTATTCCTGTAGATCAACTCTTAAGGATTATCTTAAGGAGCTTCCTTAAGAGCTACTCTTTAAGAGTTACTCTTATAGTTATTCTTTAATATTAACTCTCTAAGAGTTACTCCTTAAGAGCCCCCACTCTCTTCTACT
>CANQWW010000136.1 GCA_947627655.1 uncultured Acinetobacter sp.
AACACTAGGTTGGTATACGCCTAGTGAAGTTATGGCTGGTTTTTATACTGTTGCACTTGCCGCTTGAATCCGCCAATATATTCACATTAACTTTTTGGCGTTATCACTTGCCATACGTTCCAGCGACCTTGTTTTTCAATTTCCTGAATCAGGCGATCAGCAACTTCAGCTTCTTGTGGATATTTCACCTTGTAGTTTTTCAGGATTTGTACCGCATTCTTTTTATTTTCCATGGCAATATAGTTATTTGCCGCAGATAAATAGGCTTCCTGAACGCCAGCTTGCATAGCTTTGTCGAGGTATGGAATGGATTCACGCTGACCACCACCTTCAGATAGGCCAAAACCGAACCAGAAATTTGCTTCTGCATCATCTGGGTTGATTTTCAGGATGCGCTGTGCATAGGCCAGAGACTTCGTGGTATAGATCGAACCCAAGTCCAGGTTACGTGCCATGACACTGGCTTTAAAGGCACGAATTAATACATCAAAAGAAGCATTGTCTTTGGCTGCCAGTGTATCCAGTTCCTGAGTTACGCGTTTCAGTTTGAGTTCAAAACCTTTACGTTCCTGACGCTCAGAAAAACGTGGTGGATAATGACGCGCCTTGCCTTCAACCAGTTGCAGGAAGTCATCAATTTCAGTGATATCAATTTCATCTGGACTTGCCAAGGTCGCATAACGCATATCACGCGTCGTGCTGTTTACAGCCGGAATAATCAGTTTATTGACCTCCAGCGTCATTTTCTCTGATGGATTATCTGAACGGTTGACCACCATCTTGGTGACCGGAGCTGCAGCTGCCTTTTGCAGATGCAGTTCAAATACAGGCGGTTCGTTATAATTAAATGGATTAAGCGGATAGAATGGCGGAGTCAGTTCAGGCTCAGCAAACACCGTGGCATTTTGGGGTGTATCTTGCTTTGGAGGTAGAATAGAACACGCCGTCAGTGCGAGGGTGAAGCAAGCAAGTGCCAGTGGCTTAAATGTCATCATATACATCCATTTGTGTTATTTTGAAAAATTATAAAAACGCATGTTCGTCAGTCTAAAAAAACTCAAACGAACATGCAAGTTACCGCGTGTTAATCTCACACTCAGGCTTTAGACTGCGCGATTTGTGCTTCGCATTCACGACGTGCTTCTTCAAGAATTTTCAGTTCTTCCTGACTAAAAGGTTGGTCATTCAACTGATTTTTATTGAAGCTCGGGTCTAGTAGCGACAGGCGATTGCAGAGCATGTTCATGCGTTTTTCATTTTGCTGGATACGGTCGAGCAGGACACGCATGCCATCTATAATCGGATCAGACTGATCTTGTGTGGTGGCATAAGGCTGGAAACCGATACTTTCTGCATAATCGCGTCGGCGTGCTTCTGCATCATCCTTCGGTTGATCCTTGATGATAAATCGAGCGGGGTTGCCAACAGCGGTGGTATTTTCTGGTACTGCTTTAGTCACGACAGCATTAGAACCGACTTTGGCATTTTTGCCCACTGTAAAGGGACCAAGAATTTTAGCGCCTGCACCGACCACCACGCCATCTTCTAGTGTCGGATGACGTTTACCCTTATTCCAGGTCGTTCCGCCCAAGGTCACACCATGATAGAGGGTGACATCATCGCCAATTTCAGCGGTTTCACCAATCACCACACCCATACCATGATCGATAAAGAAGCGACGGCCAATCTTGGCGCCCGGATGGATTTCAATGCCTGTGGCAAAACGGCTAAATGAAGAAAGTGCACGTGCCGAGCCTTTACAATCTTTGTTCCATAGTTCGTGCGCAACACGATGCATCAGCAATGCATGAATACCCGGGTAAGTGGTTAACACTTCCAGTGTATTGCGTGCTGCAGGATCGCGCGCGAAGACAGCCTGTATATCCTCTTTGAGCTGTTTGAACATTAGATTTGATCCTCATCCTGTTGGGTGGTCGGGGTGGATTTCTTCCAGGTGCCGTTATTTAAAGCCTGAACACGACTAAAAATACCACGAAGTAAATGATATTCCATACGATCTAATTGTATACGTCCAAAGAGACGACGCAAGCGTAAAGGCAGTAATCGTGGGTTTTGCGGATCCATAAATTCGATTTCTGCCAGCATTTTTTCTAGATGCGGATAGAACTGTTCCATCTGTTCATGATTTACCAGTGGCTCATCCCATTCCATTTCAATGCCATCAATAACCTGCATGGTGGCTTTAGGGTCACGTGGATGTTCGACCTGATCCAGCGCTGCCATACGCAGTTCATAGCAGATGACCTGAATCGCCTGCGCAACATTCAATACGCCGTAGTCCGTATTTACAGGAATGGTTAAATGATAATTGGCCATTGCCAGTTCTTCATTGGTCAGGCCACGGTCTTCACGGCCAAACAGAATCGCGATTTCCTGTTTTTCTTGCACCACAGCAGAAAGCGCTTTCTCGGCTGCTGGACGCACGTCCAGAAGCGGCCAGGGAATGGTGCGGCTACGTGCGCTGGTACCAAAAACGATCTGACAGTCTTTGATTGCGTCTTCCAGTGTTTCGACGATTTCAATCTGTTCAATCAGATCGGTCGCACCTGCGGCCAGTGCATCAATATCCGGATGAGGATAAGTTTTGGGAGCAACCAGAACCAGTTTACACAGGCCCATAGTTTTCATGGCACGTAAGGCACTGCCGATATTGGCGGGCAGGGTCGTATTTACCATGACAATACGCACATGGGAGAGATGTGCTGAAACAGCAGCATTGTCAATTTGACTCATGATGATTCCAGTTAGAATGTTTTAAAGTTTAAACTTATGAATACTGAGCTTGAGACTCGGCTTCATATTGTGCCAGGGCATCATCCATACTCAGATCGGCAGGCGGCGGTGGCACTTCAACAGGTTTGGCTTCGTCATAAGACACCGCACGGGCAGCCTTGGATTTCACCTGATATTCAATATGCAGGGCGGTCTTGCCAAAGTAGTCACGCAGTTTGGCCAGCAGATCATCTAGTGGGGCAACTTTCCAGCCCAAGCCCAGATGTAGCTCCGCCGTGGCATAGCCATAATCCAGATATAAAATAACTGGAATATGCGTGCTCATATCGACATTGCTATAAGGTAGCAGGATCTGCTGCAGGTCTTTACACAGGGTCTTACTATAATGCTCGGCACTGAGGGTAATCTTGATACTATTGGCACGTTTCTGGCGGATTTCATTCAGACTAAATGCTTTGGTGAGACGACCCAGTGGGCGGTCAAAACCTTCACGTTCATAAATTTCACCTTCGATCACCACGACTTTATCGACCTGAACGATTTCTTTAAAGCGCTGGAAACGTTCATGATTGGTCGAAATTTCAATACGTGCGGTACCATCATCCAGGGTAATTAACATACGGTTCGGGAAGTTGGCGACATCGACCACCAGACCGGAAAAAACCGTAGTTACCCCTCGGCGTGTCGGCGTTAGTTCGTTAATCTGGCACGGTACGAAGGATTTCAATTCAGTACGATATACATCAATCGGGTGACCGGTAAGGTAAAGACCTAAAGTATCTTTTTCACCTTTTAGACGGACTTCATCTGACCAAGGTTTAACAGGTTTAGTTGGCTTACGTTGAACCTCTTCTACTTCACCAAACAGATCCATGATCCCGGTTTCACGGTTCTGACGTGCCTGATCAGCCGCTTGTACCGCTTCAGGCAGTTGCGTCATTAGGTCGGCACGCTCAATTCCTAAACAATCCAGTGCACCGGCACGAATTAATGCTTCAAGTGTACGTTTATTGATTTTCTTCAGATCGATACGGTGACAGAAGTCAAACAGGTCTTTATATGGACCTTCTTTTTGACGAGACTCAATCACGGATTGCATCGCCGCTTCACCGACACCTTTAATCGCACCCAGACCATAGACAATGGTTTTTGGATCACTGGCATGGAATTGGTAAATGGACATATTCACCGAAGGCGGCAATACCTGCAGTCCATTATGACGGCAATCATCAATCAGGAAGACCACGTTATCGGTATTCTGCATTTCCGAGGTCATTACCGCAGCCATAAACTCAGCCGGATAATGCGCTTTTAGCCAAGCTGTTTGATAGGCAACCAGGGCATAAGCGGCAGCGTGTGATTTGTTAAAACCATAGCCGGCAAATTTTTCCATATAGTCGAAGATATGGTTGGCAGTAGCTTCATCAATATTTTTGTTCGCAGCACCTTCAATAAAGATTTTACGCTGCTTGACCATTTCCTCCGGTTTTTTCTTACCCATGGCACGGCGTAATAAGTCCGCGCCACCCAGGCTATAGCCCGCACAGAACTGTGCCGACTGCATCACCTGTTCCTGATACACCATAATCCCGTAAGTCGGTTCCAGCACTTTTTCCAGCAAAGGGTGCAGATATTCAAACTCGCCGCCATGCATACGATGGATAAAGTCAGGAATCAGGTCCATCGGTCCCGGACGGTAAAGGGATACGAAGGCGATGATCTCCTCAAATTTGCTTGGACGGGCTTCCTTGAGCATTTTTTTCATGCCCACGGATTCAAACTGGAAGACCGCAGTGGTGTTGGCCGTGGCAAAGATCTGATAAGCCGCTTTATCATCGAGAGGAATATAGGAAATATTCACAGCTTCATGAACATCTGGGCGCGCATTAATATGCTTGATCGCGTCTTCAATCACGGTCAGGTTACGCAGCCCCAAGAAGTCAAATTTGACCAGTCCCGCGGATTCGACATCGTCCTTATCGAACTGGGCAACACGCGCCGTACCATCCGCATCACACATGACCGCTGAATAGTCCGTCAGCTTGGTTGGCGCAATCACCACACCACCAGCATGCTTACCGGTATTACGGGTAATGCCTTCAAGCTTGAGCGCCATTTCCCAGATTTCTGAAGCATCGTCATAATCCGGATTCGATGGATTGGTGACCACATCTTTTAGTTGTGGTTCCGCTTCCAGCGATTCTTCCAGACTTAAGCCTAAAGGCTTGGTCGGAATCAGTTTGGAAATACGATCAGCCAGACCATAAGACTTACCGAGTACACGTGCCACGTCACGAATTGCACCTTTGGCCGCCATAGTACCAAAGGTTGCAATCTGGGAAACTGCATCCCGGCCATACGTACGCGCGACATAATCAATCACGCGGTCACGCCCGGCGATACAAAAGTCGACGTCAAAGTCGGGCATCGAGACACGTTCTGGGTTTAAGAAACGTTCGAAGAGCAAGTCATAACGTAATGGATCAAGGTCAGTAATTTTTAAGCTGTAAGCCACTAATGAACCGGCACCCGAACCACGCCCCGGACCCACCGGTACGCCATTGCCTTTGGACCATTGAATAAAGTCCATCACGATCAGGAAGTAACCCGGGAAACCCATGTCCAGAATAATTTTGATTTCAAAGGCCAGGCGCTCATCATAAGGTTTACGGATTTCAGGCCAATCTTCACCGCGGGTTTCTGGTGGATAGAGAAAATTCAGGCGTTCTTCTAAACCTTCTTCACACAAGTGGGCGAAATAGGTACCAATGGTATGACCTTTAGGAATAGGGTAATCTGGCAGGTCGTTAAAGCCCAAACGCAAAGTCACATTACAGCGTCGTGCAATATGGAAAGTATTTTCAATGGCAGTTGGAATATCACTGAATAATTCAGTCATTTCCGCCGAGCTTTTAAAGTATTGTTCAGGGCTATAGGTTTTAGGGCGACGATTATCACCAAGTACATAACCATCGGCGATACAAACACGCGCTTCATGCGCTTCAAAATCTTCGCGTGTAATAAAGTGCACATCATTGTGTGCAACCACCCCGATATTATATTTCTTCGCCAGCTTTACCGCTTCTTCAATAAAGGCACCTTCATTGGCACGGCCAGTACGGGTCAGGGCTAAATAGACACGATTACCAAATTTCTCTACCCATTCTTGTAGCAGTGGTTCAGCTTTATCGGGATTAGAGGTAATCAGCATTTTGCCAACATCAGATTGCATACCTAGCAAGACGATCATGTCATCGTGCTGATTTAAGATCCATTCTTTTTGTACGCAAGGAATATCCAGCTGTTGACCACTGATAAAACCTTCAGAGACGAGTTCAGTCAGGTTGCGCCAGCCTTTGTTGGTCATAGAAAGCAGGGTGACACGATGCTCGGCATCATTCAGGCGGATTTCAGAACCAAGAATTGGTTTAATACCTTTATCCAGGCATTTTTTATAGAATTTGACCGCAGCATGTAAATTAGAGAGGTCAGTCAGCGCAAGCGCTGGCATCTCGTCATTTGCGGCAGCTTTGACCAAGTCAGGTATACGTACGATGGATTCAGTAATCGAAAATTCTGTATGAATACCAAGATGAACAAAGTGCATTAAATGAGTCCCTGCAAAAACCACTCGATAGTTTAACACGGGATTTATTGTTTCAGTTTGAAATTGAGGGGAAATGCTGAACTTTTAGATTGTAATTTGAAATTGACTTAAGGCCATATTTATCATTTTGTTGAAATAGAATTACGCACCTAAATTGAATTTGTATTAGGCGACAGGGAGGTCGCCGTTGGCTTGTGATACAAGGAAGTATCATCAAGCCAACAGAAGATTTTTGTTACCTTGCGCAGCAGTGCTGCTCATCTTTCAAAAGTAAAAGAAGAATTTCAAGTGCAAATAAATTTATTTATAAAGTCATTTGAAAAATAGAACCTCATTATTTTCATTTAGATTTTAACTTTAACTTTAACTTTAACTTTAACTTTAACTTTAACTTTAACTTTAACTTTAACTTTAACTTTAACTTTAACTTTAA
>CANQWW010000137.1 GCA_947627655.1 uncultured Acinetobacter sp.
CACCCCGTACTGACAGGTCATAGGCATATACGTCATACTCGACCGTAATCAGCTCATGATCGGTATTAAACAAACGCCATTTGTTTTTTTCAAATTTTTGAATCTTGAGCTGACGGCCATCTTCATCATAGGCTTTGACTGCTTCAATATGTTTGGAAAACTCACGAATCAAATAACTGCCTGGAATCCAGGTAGGTAAAGACAATACTTGTGTAGGATCTGCTAAAAAGCGCAGCGTCACGTGAACAAGATGCTGACGATAATCGTCAAATTCGATTTGATAATGCAACATAATGGGCGATTTTAAATAAAATGAAATGTATTGTGCTTAAGCTTAACATTTTTTCCGAATACATTGCGGAAGTGTCTTAATTGTCTACAATGAAGACTGGTCATTGCTCAAAAAAAGGCTTAGCATGCCTAAAATTTTTTTGCTCGCCAACGGACCGGTCGGATAAGGAACACCCTTGAAATTCATCATCTCACTCATTGCGACATTATGCTTTTTCGTGTCCGCAATTTCGCATGCTGCACTACTCAATATCAGCCCAGACAGTGTAGAAGCAGAAGCCTGGACTATTCTGGATAGCCAAACAGGTCAAACCATTGCCTCGTATAATGCCGACCTGCAACGTGCCCCAGCCTCACTGACAAAGATGATGGTGGGCTATATTGCTTTAAAAGATATCCAGGCTGGCAAATTAAATAGAAATGAAATTCTCACCGCTACCGCTGTAGTCAAAACGGTGATGTGGGATGAATCCCAAATGTACCTGAAAGAAGGTGATCAGATTTCAATTGACCAGCTCCTAGCAGGCCTGATTATCATGTCGGCGAATGATGCAGCGGTGACGCTGGCAGAAAAAATTTCCGGGAGTGTGCCGCAGTTTGTAGAGCGAATGAACCAGGAAGCACAAGCGCTGGGCATGACGCATACCCATTTCCAGAATCCGGCCGGCATTACCATGCCTGAACATTACTCGACTGCAACGGATCTGGCCAAGCTGTCTCAAGCGCTGGTCAATGAAACTCCAGAATATTTAAATTATTCCAAACAGCCAAGTTTCACTTATAACCAGCGTTTTCACCGTGCAACCAACCTATTGCTAAAAATGGATCCCACTGTGGATGGTCTGAAAACCGGTTATACCCGAGCTGCCGGCTACAACCTTGCGGTAACCGCCAACCGTCTGAGCATGGACCCGAATATGCCCAATCGCCGTCTGATTGTGGTGGTTATGGGGACTAAAAGCGCAGTAAAGCGTGCAGAAGTTGCACACCAGCTGATGAATCTGGCTTATACCTATACACGTAATGAAGTGGCTCTGCCAGGCAAGCAGCTGCTGGCAGAATTGCCTGTAGTGAAATCAACCCTGAAAATGTTCAAAGTCGAAACCAAACAACCAGCGCTGATTACCACCTCACTGGCCGATCAGAGCTATAGCATTGACCTCAACCAGTTTGACCAGACCACGCAGCGGATTATGCTAGATACTGGTAATGGGCTCATGCAAAGTATTGAACCTTTGCCTGAGACCCAAACCCATGTCAATGTGGAAGTGACCGAGAGACAGCTCACGGCGCCGTTAGAAAAAATGATGCAGCTTGCCACCGTCAATGTTTACCAAAATGACCAGCTGATCCGTACCATTTTGATTGAAGACCAGGTCGATATTGAAGAAGCCAATATCTTCCAGAAGTTCATCAACTGGTTATTCAGCCTATTTTCTACTCACTCTACAGATGTGAAACTCTACCCGATTGGAAAATAAAACCTGAGCCATGAAGGATGGATACAATGATAAATCACCATCCTTCGGCTCCTGCCCGCATTTACCGCTAGATCCTGCCTGCACTTATCTTACTTTATGTCATTGAAATGCTAAGTTTTGTAAGTTGTAAAACAATTCTACTCAAGACTTATGTCTTTGGGCTGGCATAGTATGTTTTCTCTCTATTTCATTAAAAAAATAAACAGGTTGATCATTTATGACAGCGCACAAAATCGTGATTGTTGGCGGCGGAGCTGGTGGACTGGAACTGGCAACCCAGCTGGGCCAGAGTTTAGGTAAATCTGGTAAAGCTCACATCACTTTAGTCGATCAGAAGCTGACCCATATCTGGAAACCGCTCTTGCATGAAATTGCGGCAGGAACGCTCAATCCACATCAGGAAGAAATCAATTACTTTGCTCATGCGGCAGCCAATCATTATGAGTTTGTGCTTGGAACTTTTAAAAATATCGACCGTGAAGCCCAGCAAATTCTGGTGGAAACTGACTATTTTTCTAAAAAAGCCCAGCCGAAAAAGAATAGAAATATTGACTATGACACCCTGGTACTAGCCTTAGGTTCAACTTCTAATGACTTCAATACCGCTGGAGTCAAAGAGTTCTGTCATTATCTCGATAGTCGTGAACAGGCGGATATTTTTCAGCAAGACCTGCTCCATTTGTACCTAAATGCACAGCATGAAGCTTCCAGTCAAGAACTGAATATTGCCATCATTGGGGCCGGCGCCACCGGGGTAGAATTAGCCGCTGAACTGGTCTCTGCCAAACAGAACTTTTTTAAATATGGTTTGAACAAGATTGATCCCAATAAAGTCAAGATCACCCTGATTGAAGCAGCAGAGCGCATTCTTCCGGCTTTATCAGAAAAAGTGGCCGAGCATACCCTGCAACAACTGAAGCAGCTCGGAATTAATGTGCTGACACAACATCGCGTGGCAAAAGTCGATGAAGAACAGATTTATTTTGCTGACGGTGCCAGTCTTGAGGCAGAAGTGAAAGTCTGGGCGGCAGGAATCAAAGCACCTGAAGTGCTGACCCAGCTCGAAGGACTGGAGCGGGATCAGATTAACCGCCTCAAAGTTTATGCAACCTTGCAAACCACCGCAGATCCGAATATTTTTGCCTTTGGCGACTGCGCCCATTGCCAGCCAAAAGCTGATGAACCGGTATTGGGTCCACGCGCCCAAGTCGCTAGTCAGCAGGCCAGTTTCTTGGTCAATACCATGAAAACACGCATTCATGGCGATGCCTACTTGCCGATGTTTAATTTTTCCGAAAAGGGTGCCTTGGTATCTTTAAGTGAAAATAAGGCTGTAGGTGAATTATTAGGTCAAGTCAATGTCCATGGCTTTGTGGCGAAATCGATGTATGTTTCTTTATATCGCCTGCATCAGGCGACTATTCTGGGTTACACGCAGGCAGGTACCCTGACCGTCAAAGACTTTATTACCCGAAAAATATCACCAAAGATAAAATTGCATTGAAATTTACAGATTTAACCCCATGTATGAAAAAATAGGCATTAGTTTAGGGAAATTGCATTTTTTTGCTAATTTTAGTCTACAAAAACTGAATTTCACTTTATGATGTATTTTTTTTAAAATTTGATTGGATCAATATCATGACTGCAGTTGCAAATGACCTCGTGGTTTCTTTCCACTACACATTGACTAACGCAGAGGGTGAAACTCTCGACAAATCTCAAGGTGAACCACTTGCATATTTGCATGGTGCAGGCAACATCATCCCTGGCCTTGAAAATGCACTACTGGGTAAAAATGTAGGCGACAAATTCACTGTAACTGTTCCAGCAGCTGAAGGCTATGGCGAATACAACCCAGAGCTCGTTCAAGAAGTTCCTGCGAAAATGTTCCAAGGCGTAGATAACATCCAGCCTGGCATGCAATTCCAAGCACAAACTGATGACGGCGTTCAAATCGTAACTGTAAAAGCAGTTGAAGGCGAGAACGTTGTAGTTGATGCGAACTTCCCACTTGCTGGTCAAGACTTAACTTTCGAAGTTGAAATCGTATCTATCCGTGAAGCTTCTCAAGAAGAGCTAGATCACGGTCACGTACACGGTGCGGGCGGTCACCACCACTAAGATCAATTGATCTGAGTGTAAAAAGGCAAAGTGAAAACTTTGCCTTTTTTGTTGCCTGTGTCTTTTGTCTGGCAATAAAAAAAGCAGGACATTAATCCTGCTTTTTTTCATACTGAGTCAGAATTAACGCTGATTATAAATCTGCATCGCTGCTGGCAAGTTTTTACGCATCGCTTCAATACGTTGGCTGTTAGATGGGTGAGTAGACAGGAATGCTACCCCACTGCTGCTTTGTTGGTTCATTTTTTCCCAGAGCGTGATTGCCGCATTTGGGTTGTATCCTGCACGTGCCATCAACATTAAACCACCTTGGTCAGCGCGGCTTTCTAGATTACGCGAATAAGGCAGACCGATACCAATCTGGCTACCCAATTGTGCCGCTGCTGCACCACCTTGGCCAACACCCGCAGCACTCAGGCCTATACCTAAAGCCAGGTCAGTTAATGCCTGAGCACCGATTTTCTGCTTAGAGTGTTCTTCAAGCGCATGCACCATTTCATGACCCATGATGGCTGCAATTTCAGCATCGGTCAGATTCAGTTTAGTCACAATCCCGGTATAGAACACGACTTTACCACCTGGGGCCACATAGGCATTGACCTGATCACTTTTCAGCACCGCCAGTTGCCAGTCAAATTTGGTACCGGTCTGGTTCAGCTGATCTGCATAAGGGCGCAGTTTATTAAATACAGTATTTATACGCTTATAGGTTGCTGATGAAGTATCGAGCGTATTGGCTGCACGTGCTTCCTGAACAGTCTTGTTGAAGCCCTGTGTCGCTACTGCATTCAACGTTGATGTATCCGCACCCGCCATATCTGCAACTGTAGTACAGCCGGATAGCGTCACAGCAGCAGCAGCACACATACTAAATAGAATCTTATTCTTCATTATTGAATCTCCACCCCGAATCCAAGGCACAATTAGATATATAAAAATTATAGTTTAAACAGTACCCTACCTGAAACGTGTAATTACTTCATCTTTTTAGCATTTATGTAATATTTCAGCCGATAAACTGTATGCTCAACCAATACACCAGACACAATACATTCAGCACCAGATAAAACTTCGATAAAGGCTCTATTTTTTGTTCCAGCGTTTCACTTTTACGTTTCGCATACAGGACCGCATTCTGAATGAGAACCACTGGCACCAAAATGCAGGCAATTATCACGCTTAGACCAATCAGTGCATTATAAATAATCGCCGGATCACTGGTCTGGGCACGAATAATCAGCATGGCAATGGTCGGTGCCCCGCCCATGGCAAACAGCAGTGAATAGAACATGGCGGCCGAGATATTTTTTTGCATCCTGCAAACTCTTATATTTTCTTTCATTGGTATTCTAGCAAGCGAAGTCACTATGCATAGTGCTCTCTGATGCAACTTTAGTCTTGCGCTGGGCTTCTTTCTGTTGGCGATAAAAAACCCTGTGAAAATCACAGGGTTTTTTTCATTTTCAGCTTAAAGGATTAAGCATCAAACGGATGGCGAAGAACAATCGTTTCTTCACGGTCTGGACCGGTTGAAATGATGTCGATTGGACATTCAATCAATTGCTCAAGACGCTTCACATAGTTAATTGCAGCCTGTGGCAACTGGTCTAGTGATTTTGCACCGAAAGTCGATTCTTTCCAGCCTGGCATAGTTTCGTAGATCGGTTTCAGATGCTCAAAAGCAACCGCATCAGAAGAACCTACGCAGCCAGAATCATTCGCTTCATAGCCTACACAGATTTTCACTTCGTCTAAACCGTCAAGAACGTCAAGTTTAGTCAGGCAGATACCTGAAAGTGAGTTCACTTCTACTGAACGACGCAGGATTTCAGCATCAAACCAGCCACAACGACGTTGACGACCAGTCGAGGCACCAAATTCTGAACCTACAGTACCCAGGTGTTTACCAATGGCATCACCCACATCGTTGGCAGCATCATAAACCAGTTCTGTTGGGAACGGACCTGCACCTACACGTGTTGTGTACGCTTTGGTAATACCCAGTACATAGTCAAGGTGCAATGGACCAAGACCTGAACCTGAGCTTACGCCACCGGCAGTCGTGTTTGAAGATGTTACATACGGGTATGTACCGTGGTCAACGTCAAGCAATGAACCTTGTGCACCTTCGAACATGATTTTCTTGCCTGCTTTACGGTAAGCATGCAATTCACCAGTCACGTCGATCACCATAGGAGCGATCACTTTACGCCATTCGTCACAAAGTGCCAGAACGTCTTCTACTTTAACCGCTTCAACACCGAAGAATTGAGTCAATTGGAAGTTATGGTATTCAAGCAGTTCTTCAAGCTGAGCTTTAAGCTGTTCGCCACCACGTACCAAGTCAGCAACACGAATTGCACGACGCGCCACTTTATCTTCATAAGCAGGACCGATACCACGACCTGTCGTACCGATTTTCGCATTGCCACGTTTGATTTCACGTGCCTGGTCCAGTGCGATGTGGTGCGGAAGAATCAATGGACAGTTTGGAGAAATACGCAGACGCTCTTTAACAGGCACGCCTTCTTTTTCCAGAATATCCATCTCTTTGATCAGTGCTTCAGGTGAAAGTACAACACCGTTACCAATTAAGCACAGTACGTTTTCACGTAAAATACCTGATGGAATGAGGTGTAATACAGTTTTCTTACCACCAACTACGAGAGTGTGACCTGCGTTGTGACCGCCTTGATAGCGTACGACTGCAGCCGCTTGATCTGTGAGCAGGTCGACGATTTTACCCTTACCTTCGTCGCCCCATTGGGTACCGAGTACCACAACATTCTTGCCCATAATAGCCTCATTACATCATG
>CANQWW010000138.1 GCA_947627655.1 uncultured Acinetobacter sp.
TGAGCAATTAGATCAAAAACAAAGTCTGGTGTGGCTTTACTGGCATCTGTGGTTTGTAACAGGCCGCCAGAGAGCATGTTGACATTAATGCCATATTGGCCTAAATCTTGCGCCGTGGTTCGGGTAAAGGCCAATAATGCTGCTTTGGCCGTGGTATAGTCATGATAAGGTACGACAGGATTCTGCACCAGATTGGTTCCAATATTTACAATACGACCAAAATGAGCCTGTTTCATATCTTCTAGCGCAGCTTGGGTGGTATTTAGACAAGCCTGCACAGCTCCGCTAAATTGTCTGGCCATGCTTTCCCAAGTTAAATCTTCAACTTTGGGACGCTCATCGCCATTAAACTCAAACTGGATTAAGGCATTATTGACGACAGCGTGAATTGCTTCGCCAAAATGTGTTTTTGCGGCTGCAAAAAGTGATTTGACTTGATCTGCCTGGGTTACATCAGCCTGATAGGCAAAAACCTGTTCTGGATATTGTTGTTGCAGTTTTTCAGCTTGTACCTTACTACCCAGATAGTTCACCACCACGCGTGCACCTTCTTGAATCAGAAGTTGGCTGATGGCTAAACCGAGTCCGCGTGCCCCGCCAGTGACTAGCACAATTTGATCACGAATTTGCATAGACATATCTACAGAGAGAAACATTCGAGAAAACATAGCAGCAATTCGTCTGGATGCAAAGTACTGTAAGCTTTTCGCTCGGCATTTAATCTAGCTGATCACTTCTTTAAACAACAGAAAACAGCCTGAACTAAACAGCAGGCCAAGTACGATATATTTAAAGCGTTGCTCTGAGATACGATGAAACAAACGCGCGCCGACTATTGCAGGAATACTGACTGCGATCATCAGAACACCGATATAAGGAAGGTGGGTTTGATTTAAGCTCCCTTGCAGTAAATAGGCCGCTAAGGTAAAAACCTGAATAGCAAAATTGAAATGTCGCAGAATATACCGCTGTTGCTCTTTGGGGAGCTGTTTGAGCATCAGCCAGGCAGAAGGGACAGAACCACAAAATCCACCCAGACCCCCTAATATACCTCCAATCAGTCCAATAGAGGCATCGGCTGTTTTACCCGCGTGTTGAAGTGGCCTGATTTGCGGGTTAAATAACATCAGTGGTGACCAGATGACCAGAAAAGCCCCGAGTAATATACGAAAGGTTTCAGCTTCTACCATATGCAGTAACCAGATTCCGAGAGGAACACCGAGGAGTCCAGCAATCAAATAAGGCAAATAGAGCGCCTTATGCAGATGGGGATGTTTTTGCTCATGGGATAAGGAGATGAGATGACTCCAGACTGAAGCAAAAACCACGAGAGGTGCGGCAAGTTGCGGGCTGAGCCCCCAGACCCAGAATGACATGGCAATTAAAGCAAAAGCAAAGCCGGTTAGGCCTTGTATAAATCCAGCAATGATTGCGCCAATAATAAATAATAACCAGGTCATTAAAATCAGAAGATGATAAAAAGCAGTAGTATTCAGAACTAGAGTACAAAAGCCAAGTCAGCACTTAGCTCGATTTCTGCGAATCTATGCTTAAGTTTTGCTATAAGTTTGCTTGGAAACAAGAATGAAGGATCTTTTATATATAAAACATGAACAATTCAGTACAACAGAATAACAGGAACTCCGCTCACTCTTCATGAAAATCTTGGATACTGACAAAGTGCAGTACAGAGGTAATGGACATGAAAAAAATGATATTACTGTCCTCGATAATGGCAGTGGCTCTCACGGGTTGTGTGCTTGACCCTTATGATGATGGATATCGAGGAGATCATCGCGATCGTCATGGACAATATGACCGCGATCGTAAAGACCGTGACTGGAAACATAAAAATGATCGTGACTGGAAACGTGATCGTAATGATCGTCGGGACTGGCGTCAGGGACGTTAAGCTTATTGTTGTTCAATCATTTAAAAGGCAAAAAGGATTCCGGCAAGGAATCCTTTTTTTGATGCTACAACATTGTCTTAAAAATATTTATTTTTTCTGATACAGGCCTGCACGTACTGTACCTGCCTTGGTGCTTTTGATTAATTGCCAGGAAGCAGGGAGTTGCAGAAGCGGTAAATCACGGTCCGCCTCGATATAGATCAAGGCATCCTGCTTGATAAGTGGATCAGCCAATTCTGCAAGAGAGGTCCATAAATCTAGAGCATAAGGTGGATCTAGAAATACCAGATCAAACTGCTCTTTTAAGGTTGGTAACGCTTGTTGTGCCGTGCTGACTTTGAGCTGAGCACGGGCTTTGGTGACTTTGAGTAATTCTAGATTCTGGCTGAGAAACTGGGCTTGAGTCCGATCTGGCTCAATCATCACCACATGGGCTGCACCACGGGACAAGGCTTCAAAAGCCAAGGCACCGGAACCTGCACAAAGATCCAGCACTTTGGTGTTCTGGATATCCCACATAAGCCAATTGAATAAGGTTTCCCGAACACGATCCGGAGTAGGGCGCAGGCCTTCAATACTTGCAAAAGCAAGTTGACGGCGTTTCCATTCTCCACCAATAATTCTGAGTTGATTTTTCATATTTAGTCTCGCTCTACCGGCGCTGTAGGAGCTGTTGAGGTAGCTGGTGGTTGCGTGGTATTGCTATTGCTTGCTGATGTTGAAGCTACAGCACCAGGATCTGCACTGAGCATGCCGGAACCACTGGGTAGTTCACCTGGCTTAATTCCTGCAGTCATCAAGCCGCCACTGATCTGATGATTTTGTGGACGTACAGGATTTTTTTCTTTCTGTAAGAGCCAGTAGTCAAAAATGGGACGTGCCAAGGCCGTGGCTGCACTACCACCACGACCATTTTCCAGAATTACAGCAATGGCAATTTTAGGGTCTTCCGCAGGGGCGAAACCGACAAATAAACCATGATCCAGTTGTCGATCGGTGAGCAGCGCTTCGTTATAGCGTTTCCCTTGCGCAATACTTTTGACCTGGGCGGTACCGGTTTTTGCAGCAATTGAATATTGCAGTCCGGATTTAATTCCTCGGCCTGTCCCGGATTGAATCACATCAACCATGGCCTCGCGCATTTTAATCCAGTCTTCGGCAGTGCCATTAAAGTCAATCTTGCCATGGGTGCCATTATGAACCTTAAAGGATTTGGCGCCCCGGCTTTCACGAAGTACGTGTGGTGTGACCTTTTGTCCCTGGTTGGCCGTGATTGCGGTTGCCATTGCCAGTTGCAGTGGGGTGGAGGTAAATGCCCCCTGACCAATACTGACCGAAATGGTTTCACCACGCAGCCATTTGGCATTGCGTGTGCGCAGTTTCCAATCTGGGTTTGGATACAGTCCTGAACTTTCACTCGGCAAGTCCACCCCGGTTTTTTCGCCGAAGCCAAACTGGCGCATCCAGCTGTTCATATTTTCAATGCCCATACGGTAGGACAGGACATAAAAATAGGTATCACAGGACACCACCTGGGCCTTATGCATGTTGACTGAACCATGACCTGACTTTTTGTGGTCACGGAAGCGGTGGCTATCTCCGGGTAAGCTAAAATAACCAGGATCAGAGATCGCAGTGTTCCAGTCTACCAGCCCATAATGGATGCCTCCCAAACCAAACATGGGCTTGATGGTGGAACCTGGCGGATAGACCCCTTGTACGGCACGGTTATAGAGTGGTTGATCGAGGTTGTCGCGCAGGTCACTATAGTCTTTATGGCTAATGCCGGTCACAAACAGATTTGGATTAAAGCTTGGGCTGGAAACAAGTGCCAGAATTTCCCCGGTATTTGGGTCCATGGCAACAATTGCACCGCGGCGTCCTGCAAGTTGTTCAGATGCCACCACCTGTAAACCATAATCAAGGGATAAAAACAGATCATTGCCTCGAACCGGGTCTTTACGGCCTAAATGACGCAGTACATTACCATGTGCATCGGCTTCGACGGACTCATTGCCTGGGACGCCATGTAAGAGTTCTTCATAGGATTTTTCTACCCCGATTTTCCCGATCAGGTTGGTTCCTGCATACAGGTTCTTATCGATACTTTTCAGTTCTTTATCATTAATACGTCCGACATAGCCAATCACATGCGCAAATAATTCACCGTGCGGATAATAACGGGTCATCTGGGTATCGATTTTCACGCCAGGGAATTGATACTTGACTTCACTGAAACGGGCAATATCTGTTTCGTTCAGATTCAGCTTAATCGAAACACGCTCCGTTCTACGCGAGGTTTTAATCCGGCTGTTAAAACGTTCTATATCCTCTTCGGTTAAATCAAGCACAGGGCTGAGCCGTTTGAGGGTGTCGTCCATATCTTCGACATCAGCCCGGCTGAGTGTGGCACTAAAGACTGGATAATTGTCTGCCAGCAGCACCCCATTACGGTCATAAATATAACCGCGTGCTGGTGGCAGGGGTTGTAGACGAATACGGTTCTGGTCTGAAGCGGTATTAAATTCGTTGAAACTTATAATTTGCAGATAGGCATAACGGCTCACCAGAAGCAGCATACAAATAATCACCAGGCCAACCGAGAAAAATACACGATTGCGATAAATGCGCTTTTCTTGCTGTACATTTTTTAATGGAAAATGCTGCTTCATACGAGATCGACTTAGACCTGTAAACGGATAGGAAAGAAAGTGGCCTATTCTAACGTAACTGACCTGATTTGGATATTGAAATACAAGCGGGCTGCCCAAGCACTGAACGTTGACTTTCTAGACATTAAAATTATTGTGCACTGTATACAACTGTGTTGATAATTCTGATAAAGTCCAAAATGAATAAAAAGGCACAATACCTAAAAACAATAATGAACGATGGATAGTGGTGAAAGGAATGAACAGATTTTACCCTTTGTTGGCAATGATTCTCATGACAAGTACAGCGTATGCGCATGAGCAGACATTTTTGCCGGATGCAAAGCTGACCGATGCACAGGCAAGTACTTGGAATATTGGGGCCGGATTTACCAAGAAGATGATCCATATCAATCCTGAATGGGTCAACCCTTATGGGATTGGCTATGTGAAAGGTGGTGTTTTTCTGGATGATGATAAGACACTTGGTGCACAAGTTGGCTTTCGTTATCCGGCACATCTCACAGGAAAGGATAAAAATGGGTATTATGTAGGGGTTTATGCCGGACATATCCAGAGTAAAAGGGTCGATGGCGAATACGAAGCCCGTCTCGGTGGCGGTGTGGATCTGGCCTATGTGATGTTGAGTTCAGAGCGTATTAGTACCTTCAGTATTGGGATTGGGGCAGGTGAAGAACTGACCAATCGCAATGGAGATGTAGTCGCTGAAACTGAACCGCAACTACAATTTTCCTATACTTTAAGTATCGGTTTATAGACAAAATATTCGACTTGATAAGAAACCGTATTCTGTGAATTAAAGAATTATATATGGAAGTTATACATGCTTGAGTACGTTAACGAGTTGTGGCAAGCCTTTCTGATACGTCCAGATTTCTGGGCTGTTCTCAGTATTATTCCTGTCACGGCATTCGTTACCTGGGCACACGTCTGGATGGCACTAAAAATGGTGTTCTATCCAATCACTTTCTGGGGATTTCATGTTGGCCCATTGCCCGTGGGGTGGCAAGGAATTGTGCCGCGTAAAGCAGGAAGAATATCAGGAATTATCACAGATAATACGCTTTCAAAGCTGGGGTCGATTCAGGAATTCCTGCAAGCCATGGACCCAGATGATATGGCGCGCATCATTGGTGAACAGGTCGGTTTTGAACTTGAGCATCTGATTGACGAAGTGATGATCGACCGCAACGCGGTGCTGTGGGAAAACTTGCCCTATTCAATCAAACGCCGTATTTATGCCCAGGCGCATAAGCAGTTACCCAATGTGCTGCGCCAACTGGTGACTGAGCTGACCATGAATGTCGAGTCACTGGTCGACATGCGTGACATGGTGGTCAGTCAGATGGAAGGGGACCGTCGTCTGATGGTGCGTATGTTCCTGAAAGTTGGGCAAAAAGAGATTAACTTTATCTGGCACATCAGTGCCTTGATCGGGATGTTCTTTGGCTTGTTCCAGATGATCGTCTGGTTCGTGGTGCCTTGGCACTGGACCGTACCCTTTTGGGCTGCGATCTGGGGCTTCCTGACCAACTGGATTGCGATCTGGATGGTGTTTAATCCGGTGGAGCCACACTATGTCAAATATCCACAGTTCTTCAGACGGACCCAAGATCATCAATTTCCATGGCTGGTGCCGGTGATCCCGCGTATTGGGACTTATAACATACAAGGCGCCTTTATGAAACGCCAAGAAGAGGTCTCTGACGTCTTCGCAAGTGTAGTGACAGAAGACCTGATTACGTTAAAATCGATTATGACAGAAATGATGTATGGGGGGAAAAAAGAAAAAACCCGCCGGATCGTCAAGCGTCACATTAATGAAATTATGGAAACACCCTTGGTTCGGACCTCTTTACAGTTGTCTTTAGGACCAAAAGAGTATGCAAAACTCAAGACAGACTTGATCGATCGCTCGATTGAAATTACGATGGTGCCTGTATGCGACCCTGCGTTTAATGCGAGCCGTGCACAGAAAATCTATCAAATGTTTAGAGACCGCATACGCGAGTTAACTCCGAAGGAGTTCCAGAATCTGTTACGTCCTGCATTTCAGGAAGACGAATGGATTTTGATTCTACTGGGTGGGG
>CANQWW010000139.1 GCA_947627655.1 uncultured Acinetobacter sp.
GGGTTCTGCCTACACAAATCCATTGAAACTTTTAAACAAAATATGAGGCTGTGTAGTATTTAACTATAAATGTAAATAAATTTCATATTGTTAAATCAATATTTTATTGCTTCATACAAGTCTAGTTAAAATTGTGAGACAGCAGAGCATCTGGATCTTCTGTTAAAACAGGATGCGTAAATGTCTCTACCTATGATTCATCACCTCATTCTGGACGACAAGGCCCTGCGGATGAGAAGTGCGCTCTGCTATTATCCTGAATAAAAAAACCTAGAAAAATTGATGTAATTTTGTAGCTCTAGTTGCTTTTTCTAGCTACTATTCTGCAAACTCAATGTTGAAATATAAAGAAAAAGAGCAAGAATAGTTCATGATAACAAGCAAGTCTTTGCCGCGTTCTCTGCTGTGGGTCAGCCTAAGCTGTATAAGTCCTTTACTCTGGGCTGAACAGCCAAGCGAGAGGGCACAAATCGTAGATTCACAGGTCGAGCAGACAGCGCCTTCGAATAATTTTAGTCTCTTGGACCACATTCCGCGATTTATTGATCGTACTCCGACCCTGCTCCCCTCACAGTCTAGTCAGCCTATGGTGCCGAACACAGCAGAGACCGAGGACAGCACCTGGGTAGACCGCAATCAAAAAGGTATTCGTAACTGGGCTGATCAGACTGCACAAAAGATTGATCACTGGTTTGGTGAACCCAGCGAAGAAGATGTTGCTCACGCCACCATCCGGATATTGCTGGATAACAGCTGGAATAAATATGATGGCTATGAGATCAAACCCCGGGTGCGAGGTCGTATTAAACTGCCTGCCTTAGAACGCAAATTGAGTATCGTATTTGGTGATGATAGCCTGGACAATGAATTAAGCGAAAACGTGGCGATTACCAATGAAAACCCGGGCAATGCCGCCGATAAGCGTCTGGATAAGACCAGAACCCGTGAAAATAACAGTTCATTGGCATTACGCTGGTCACAGCTTTCTGACCAGCTGCCTTTTGATACAGATATTGATCTCGGAATACGTTCAGGTGATGATATTTATGTCCGACTGGAAGCCCGTCGAGACTGGCATTTAAACAATGACTTTTTCTTTCACGCTGAACAGATCTATCGTTATGGTATCGACAGCGAAAATTATCTGCGCACCAACCTGGAACTGACTCACGCTCGGCCAGATCAGGCCTTCCTTTCCAATCAGCTCAGCCTGACCTATGCCGATGAACAGGATGATGATCTGCACTGGGATAACTATACCTTTAGGCAGCACCAGTTCTTCCATAATCACCGTTTTAGCTATGGGCTTTATACGGGAGGCTATCTGAATGACAAGGATCTGCGTTTAAATAGCTGGGGGCCATATGTATCCTGGCGTCAACCTGTGCTTCGGGAATGGTTCTTTGTCCAGAGTGACCTGAATTACTTAAACGAGCATCGTGAAGACCGTGATCATTATTTAGGGGCGGCGATACGTCTGGAAGCTATTTTCTAAGCTTAAAGCCGATCCCCCTCTGCAAAAAGTCCATCCTAGATGGGCTGCTATTGTATTTTACTGTTTTATCAGCTTAAGACTGGTTCAGCACAATACGCTCACTACGCGCGATACGTTTTGGCTGTAAAGAAGGTTGATCCAATACCGCTTTATGAAATACGACCCGATCATTACGCTGCACACGTTTAGTCTTTGGCGTTGCTGCTTTTGCCACTTGAAAAAAACTGATCCGGTCGGTACGTACTTGTTTTTCTACAGTATGATCAGCCATAGTAAGCTGGCTCATAGACATCAAAATCATGCTACTTAAACCCAGAACAAAACTTGCTTTCATAACGATCTCTCTCAATTCAATGATCGTTATTATAGATTAATAATTATATTTTTATCTAATTTTTTGATTATTTGCTGCGGGTATTTTCTTATGCTTATGATCGATTTTACGAATATTGATGTTGTTAAACTCATAAAAAAAACCCTTCCAGAGAAGGGTTTCTTCATTCAATCTGATTAAGCCAGTAACAGGCTATTGATACGTTTGATATATTCAGCCGGGTCTTCTGGCAGGCCGCCTTCAGCGATCAAGGCCTGATCAAAAATCACGTTGGCCAGGTCATCAAACTGAGCCGAACCGTCGAGTTTCTTCACCAGCGGATGCTCAGGGTTAATCTCTAGAATCGGTTTCATCTCCGGTACTGGCTGACCCGCATCTTTCAGCATACGGACCAATTGTGGTGAGAGTTCACCTTCACCGGTCACCAAACAGGCTGGTGAATCGACCAGACGCGTCGTAACACGCACTTCTTTAGTCTTGTCTTTAAGCGAGTCGGTCAATTTTTCGACCACCGGTTTAAACTGCTCCGCAGCGGCTTCGAGTGCTTTCTGCTCTTCTGCATCTTGCAGATCACCGAGATCTACCGCACCCTTAGACACGTTTTGCAACGGCGTACCATCGAATTCATGCACGAAGTTCATGGCCCATTCATCCACACGTTCGCTCATCAACAGCACTTCGATGTCTTTTTTCTTGAAGACTTCCAATTGTGGCGAATTTTTTGCTGCATTCAGGCTTTCAGCCGTCACATAGTAAATGGCTTTCTGACCTTGCTGCATGCGAGCTTTGTAGTCGGCCAAAGAAGTACTGACATCATCATTGCTTGACGTCGCATAGCGCAACAGTTTTAAAATACGTTCACGGTTACTGAGGTCTTCACCTAAACCTTCTTTCAGCACTGCACCAAATTCACGATAGAAGTTCTGGAATTTTTCCTGATCTTTTTCATCTTCAGACTTGGCCAGATTATCCAGCATGGTCAGAATACGGCGCGTATTACCTTCACGAATGGTTTTCACATCACGGCTTTCTTGTAGCAATTCACGGCTGACGTTCAAAGGTAAATCTGCGCTGTCGACGACCCCTTGTACGAAACGCAGGTAGTTTGGAATCAGGTTATCGGCATTATCCATAATAAAGACGCGTTTCACGTACAGCTTAATACCCGCTTTGGCTTCACGGGTGAATATATCCTGCGGTGCCTTGCTCGGAACATAAAGCAGCTGCGTATACTCAGTGCTGCCCTCAACCCGGTTATGCGCCCAGGCCAGTGGTGCAGCAAAATCATGGCTCAGATTCTTGTAGAACTCTTCATATTGTTCTGCCGTGATTTCAGACTTGTTGCGGGTCCAGAGCGCGCTGGCCGAGTTAATCGCTTCCCACTCGTCTGTCTTCACATATTGACCGCCTTTGGATTCTTCACCCTCAGCCGCTTCTTCTTCCTGCCAGACTTCCTTCTGCATTTGGATTGGCAGGCTGATGTGATCCGAGTATTTATTAATAATCTGCTTTACTTTATAGCTTTGCAGATAGTCGAGTGCATCTTCACGCAGGTGCAGGATGATATCGGTCCCACGGCCTTCTTTGCTGATCTGTTCAACTTCGAACTCACCGGTCCCAGCGCTGATCCAGCGTACCCCTTCAGACGTATCTAGACCTGCACGACGCGATTCGACGGTAATTTTATCGGCCACAATAAAGCCAGAATAGAAACCCACACCAAACTGACCGATCAACTGCGCATCAGACTTCTGATCACCGGTAAGTTTTGACACAAAGTCTTTGGTCCCAGACTTGGCAATCGTCCCCAGATGATCAATGGCTTCTTGCTGGCTTAAACCAATGCCGTTGTCAGAGATGGTAATGGTTTTGTTGTCCTGATCCAGCGTCACGCGAACCTGTAGCTCAGGATCATTTTCATAATACTCAGGCTGATTGATCCCTTCAAAACGTAATTTGTCACAGGCATCCGATGCGTTAGAAATTAACTCACGCAGAAAAATTTCCGGGTTTGAATACAGGGAATGGGTCACCAGGTGCAGCAGCTGCGCCACTTCAGCCTGGAAATTATGTTTTTGTGCGCTGGTCTCGCTCATTGTTCACTCCTTTCATTTTTGTATACAGACGTGCTTATGCCTATATGAATGGAGTGAGTTATTGAATTTTCAATACTTGCCGGCATTTTTACTGCAAAAAAATTCATCCATCAGAACGGACCTTGCCGATATACCCGATCCAGATGCAAATCCAGCTGTTGCTGACGCATGTGATAAACCTGAAGCAGACAATCGACAGATTCACGGCACTGATCACGAAACTGTAACCACTTTACCTGTTCACGCTGGATCACCGAGCGCGTGCCCATGGGCACGAGATGGCGGATAATATTGTAGCTGGTCACCATTTTGACATCGGCATCATTCAGGCTCAGATGCTGACAGATCGCCTTTTCCGTCGGAGTTTGCGCTTTCTGACAATCAAAGCTGGCAGCATGGGCCTGTGTCATCCAGACAGTGAAGAAGATCAAGCCAATCCTCATTAACCACTTCATTGTTGATCTTCCTATTCTCTTTATTGTATTCAGATTATGTTTAACTTTATTGCATTCAATATATTTGAACAGGGCCAATCTGCTCAATTTAATCACGTTATAAATCGTTGTTATTTTGCAAAAAAAAGCCCTATCCGTAGATAAGGCTTTTGGATCATTCTAAAACTTAGAATTTGTAGCTATAGCCAAGAGTATAAACCCAAGGATTTACTTCGAGATCACCTAAACTTACTTTAGTACCATCAGGTGTTTTTGCTGTTAACTCAGTTTTTACATCTGCATAACGAACATCTACAAACACACCCCAGTTTTTAGCATCAGCAGGCTGGAAGTTAAAACCAACTTGTCCTGCAACACCATATGCTACATCAGCGTCTAACTTTTCAGCACCTGTTACTGTTTTAGTTGTTTGAGATAATTCTTCATCCCAAGGTACAACTACAGTCGCGCCCACACCTACGTATGGAGTAAAACGAGTTGAATTTTTAAAATTATACTTTGCTGTAATGGTAGGAGGTAAATGTTTGAAAGATGCAGCATTTTCAATCGTACCAATGTTTACATCATGATCAAAAGGTAATGCGAGCAATAACTCTACTGAAATTGGTGAATTCGCAAAGAAATATTCTACTGAAGGTGTGAAGTTAACTTCGTTACTCACATCTGCTTTTAATGCAGCTGAACCACCTGCTGCCAAAGGTACATTCAATGTGCCATTGTCATCATTTTGTGGTGCCAATGCTGATGCACCAACTTTAACTTGCCAATCACCTGCCATCGCAGATGCTGAAAGACCCATTAATGCAATTAGAGCCACTTGCTTTAACATTTTAAATACCCCATTGGAAGAATAATTATTAAGAAAAATAAACCTTAATTAATAATAAACGCGGTTAAAATCAATATGCAATAGATATTATAAAATCAAATTATTATTATTATTTAAGTATATGTAATTACTATATATTTATTTTAATCTGACCAACTTGGTTGGTTTATAATACCAACCAAGTTAATCTGATTTAATTATTATTTATCCTAAGTAAATAAGTCGGAATTAATATAAATTAATTCAATTAAAATGAGTGAAATTCACAAAGTTTAAAGCACCATTGCCGCAATCCAGCCAAAAATCAGCAATGGAATGTTGTAATGGATAAAGGTCGGAATCACACTGTCCTTCATATGGTCGTGTTGACCATCCATATTCAGGCCAGATGTAGGCCCCAAAGTCGAGTCTGATGCTGGAGAACCCGCATCACCTAGAGCTGCAGCGGTACCAATAATGGCAATCGTCGCTGCCGGGCTAAAACCGAACTGGATACAAAGCGGTACATAAATAATCGCCAGAATCGGCACTGTCGAGAATGAGGAACCAATCCCTAGAGTCACAATGAGACCAATCAATAACATCAGGAATGCAGCCAATGCCTTGCTTTGACCAATCCACTCCACTGAAGCTTTGACCAGCTCTGGCACCTGATTGGTCGCCTCAATCACTGCAGCAAAGCCTTGTGCTGCAATCATGATAAAACCGACCAGTGCCATCATGCGCATACCCGTGATAATCACATCATCTGCTTCTTTCCATTTAAAAATACCGGCACAGCTCAGGATCGCAACCCCCACCAGACCGGCCAGAATCATTGAATCTGAATACAATTGCACAGCCAGCGTTGCCACCACAGCCAGCACTGCCATCCAAATCGTGAATTTAGCAATCTGAGGTCGTCCAGCATGCTGTTCTACTCCCAGTTCAGCAGAGATGCTTTGTTGCTGCTCGACATGAATATCCTGGTAAAGACGTGGCTTGCGGTAGCTGATAAACATCGCAACCAGCAGGCCGATGAACATGCCGAAGACAGGAATCGCCATCGCGCCAGGAATCTGATCATTGCTGATCTGGAAATCGTAGGCCTTACCAAAATTATTGATATTCTGACCCAGAATGTCATTCAGGAAGATGGCACCAAAACCAACAGGGACCAGCATGTAAGTTCCCACTAACCCGAACGTTAGCAAGCAAGCAATCAGACGACGGTCCAATTTTAAATGGTTAAATACCACCAGTAGAGGGGGGATCAGCACAGGAATAAAGGCGATGTGTACCGGAATGACGTTCTGTGAAAAGACTGCAGCGAGGGCTATGGTAAAGAAAATCACATACTTCACCCGATTTTGTGCTTTCAGATCAGCATCCCCCTTTAAGGTGCTAATCATCTTGTAAGCCAACAGATCAGGTAATCCAGAGCGGGCCAGTGCCAGAGCAAAGGCCCCCAAAATACCATA
>CANQWW010000140.1 GCA_947627655.1 uncultured Acinetobacter sp.
CTCATTTGGGTCTTTCCAAAGTAGGGTTTTGCCTGCACAAAGCCATTTAAACTTTTAAACAAAATATGAGGCTGTGTAATATTTGACTCTAGGTATGAATAAATTTCATATAGTTAAATTAATCTCTTGTCGCTTTTGTTAATTTATACAAGTCTGGTTAAAATTGTGGGACAACAGTGTCTGCGATCCGGCTCTTTTGGTCTTTTCCACCCAAAATTCAGATAAACCAGATTGGATTTAATGACATTTATTTTAAATCATGAATCCAATAACATTAGTGTACAAATCAATCAAAAAATCAGCTAGACATTGTGGGTCATTTTTTACTAAAGTCATTGCATATCAGTAATTTTTTATTTTCCACCAAAACACGAAAATGGAGCTTCGTTACAACCCTTTAATTCGAGGTAAATTGCGATTCAATTCGCCTTTCTGACATTTTTATTCGTTTGCACTATCAATGTATTTTTAATAGCAATGTGAATAATCGAAGAATCGATACACGTAATCCAAAACTATTTTAATCAGGATTAAACGCATGCCAGCATATAAAGCCCCTCTTCGCGACATTCGCTTCCTTATGAACGAAGTGCTTGACTACCCTGCACATTACCAAACGCTGTCGAATGGTGAATATGCCGATGCCGACACAGTCGACATGATTTTGGAAGGTGCTGCAGATTTCTGTGAAAACGTGCTTTCTCCGCTCAACCAAACGGGCGACGAGGAAGGCTGTCAGTTTGACAATGGCGAAGTTAAAACCCCAAAAGGCTTTAAAGAAGCCTATGACCAGTTCGTCCAAGGTGGCTGGCAAGGTCTGTCTTATCCTGAAGAATTTGGTGGGCAGAACCTGCCCATGTCTTTAAATCTGGTCAAATCTGAAATGATGGGGACTGCAAACTGGTCCTTCCAGATGTATCCTGGCTTAAGTGTCGGCTGTATCAACACCATCATGCAGTTTGGTTCAGAAGAACAAAAAAATACTTACTTACCTCAACTGGTAGCAGGCTCCTGGTCAGGCACCATGTGTCTGACTGAGCCGCAATGTGGTACTGACCTCGGTCAGGTGAAAACCAAGGCCGAGCCCAATGCCGATGGAACCTATGCCATCTCGGGAACTAAAATCTTTATTTCTGCCGGCGAACATGACCTGACTGAAAATATTATTCATATTGTCTTGGCACGTCTTCCAGATGCGCCTGCGGGCACCAAGGGTATTTCCTTATTCATCGTGCCAAAATTCCTGCCGAATGCGGACGGCAGTATCGGTGAGCGTAACCCGGTCACCTGTGGCTCTATCGAGCACAAAATGGGAATTCGCGCCTCAGCAACCGCGGTACTCAACTTTGACAATGCCGTCGGTTACCTGATTGGTGAAAAGCATAAAGGTCTGCATGCCATGTTCACCTTCATGAACACAGCACGTATTGGTACCGCGATTCAGGGAATCTGTCACGCTGAGCTGTCCTTCCAGGGTGCCCTGCCTTATGCCAAGGAACGTATGTCCATGCGTGCGCTGTCAGGGAAAAAAGATCCAGACAAGGTTGCCGATGCGATTATTCATCATGCCGATGTGCGCCGTATGTTATTAACCCAAAAAGCCATTGCTGAGGGTGGACGTTCGATGATCTACCATGCAGCGCAAATCGCAGACAAGATGAATGATGCGCTGGTACGTGGCGATACGGCTGCATTTGAAGAACATGATGATCATCTGGGTTTCTACACCCCGATTCTGAAAGGCTTCCTGACCGAAATGGGCTATGAAGCGGCGAATCATGGCATGCAGGTGTTTGGTGGTCACGGCTATATCAAGGAATGGGGCATGGAGCAGATCGTACGTGACGCACGTATTGCCACCCTGTATGAAGGTACTACCGGTGTACAGGCACTAGATCTGATCGGTCGTAAAGTCCTGCTGACCTCGAAAGGTAAAGTGATCCGTGACTATACTGCAGAAATCCTGAAATTCTGTGGTCAGCATGCGCGTAATAAATATATGCGCCGTTTCGCCTGGGACCTGACCAAATTATGCGCGCAGTGGAATGCACTCACCGTTCGCATCATGCTGGCGGCACGTAAAGACCGTGATATCGTCTCCAGCTCATCGGTAGATTTCCTGATGTTCTCAGGCTATGTGATGATGGCTTACTTCTGGGCACAGCAAGCGGCAGTGGCCTCTGCGAAATTGGCATCAGGCGATGGTGCTGAAGTGCCTGAATTTTATAAAGCGAAGATTAAAACGGCGAATTTCTACTTTGAACGTATGTTGCCACGTGCAGAAGGCCATGCTGAGGCAATGGTCAATCCATCCAAAACCATGACCTCTTTAGCTGCGGAACATTTTAGTTTTGATTACTAAACTGATATAGCTGTTAAGTTGTATATAAAAAGAGCGCTACGGCGCTCTTTTTTATAGCAGCTTCTCTCCCTCTTTGACACATTTTGTGATTTTTTCTTTAGGTTTTATTACTTTTAATATCAAGCGCATAAAAAATAATAGCCAGATTCAGCTTGAATATCTGCAAATTCAGGGTATGATGTTAACAACTAGAAAAATTCTTGTTTTGGTTAGTCTTCTTTAAGTATCGCAGTTTTAGTCATAAACCTCCGTTTTTTATAGATTCAAGCTCCATCCTGTCTATTTTTCAAAGTTACAACTTAGTCATTTTTACATTTGGCTAGAAATCAATAAAATTCCATAGGTTATATTATGTCTAATACAGTTACTGGTACCGTTAAATGGTTCAACGAAACTAAAGGTTTTGGCTTCATTCAACAAGACAATGGTCCAGACGTTTTCGCTCACTTCAGCGAAATCCAAGGTTCAGGTTTCAAAACTTTAGCTGAAGGCCAAAAAGTGTCTTTCATCGTAGCTCAAGGCCAAAAAGGTCCTACAGCAACTCAAATCAATGCAATCTAATTTTCATTAGACATTGATCAAAAAAGCACTCTGAATGAGTGCTTTTTTTATGCCTAAAAATCATTCTAGTTTTGCAACATTCGCCTATCCTATGCTTTTTGTTCAATTAAATATAACTGCTCATTTGCAGATACAGCATCTATCGACTTAAAAGCTGAAAAAAGAATTTTACTGGCTAAAAGCATGCAAGATCAGAATAAATAGGCTAGACAGGAAATATGGCTTAACCCTATTTTCACTTTATTTGTATAACAGGTTCAAGCGTACGGCGCTTCAGGCTGCTTTCTTATAATCGAGAATTTAAAACTGCAACCTCTTACTCAACGTAGCGAAAATCTAAAACTAAACGCATAGCCCCTCCCCCTATTTTATTCTCCTATTCAAGTGACTTAACAAATCAATCAGCAGAGATTTATTTGAAGAGTAGAGCAGCTAAAGCGATCAAACTAAAATAAGTTTTCAGTCCATCCTACAGAAACTCTTCCAAGACTGAATTTAAGAACACATGTCCCTGCTCGGTACAGGCCAGATGTGCGGTATCGTCAACCATAAGTTTACGTTGACGCAATGAAGTGAGTAATTCATTCAGACTCTCTAGCCTTAGACCGGTACGCTCTGCATACAATCGGGCTGCAACACCTTCATTCAAACGCAGTGCATTCATCATAAATTCAAACGGCATATCTTGAGCTTCTATACGTTTAAACTGCAAATGCTCTGCGGGGATTTTGGCCAAATAGTCTTTTGGCAAACGGGTCTTCTGGAAACGGTATACGCCATCTGCTTGAGTCACTTTACCATGCGCCCCTGCCCCAATTGCCAGATAATCGCCAAATTGCCAATAATTCAGATTATGTGCCGAGGGCAACTCTTTCCGCCATGCAGAAACTTCATAATTGATAAAGCCATGCGCTTTTAAATACGCTTCACCTTGTTCCTGAATGGCTTCCAGTACATCATCGACGGGTAAAACCGGCTGGGTACGGAAAAACACCGTATTCGGTTCGATCGTCAGCTGATACCAGGAGATATGGGTTGCGCCATTTTCAACCGCCAGTTTCAGATCATTTAGCGCCTGCGCTAAAGTCTGTTCCGGCAGTCCATGCATCAAATCAACATTGATGCGCTGGAAACCAGCCTCGCGTGCATGAGCAATGGCCGAGATGGCATCGGCATTACTGTGGATACGGCCCAGTTTCTTCAGATGCTCGGTATTAAAACTTTGCACCCCAATTGAAAGACGGTTAATCCCGGCAGTCAGATAATCGGCAAAAGGGTCATGTTCAACTGTGCCCGGATTGGCCTCCAGGGTAATTTCACAACCGGCTGCAAATGGAATCAGGGCCTGCAGCTCGGCAAAGAGCCATTGATAACCCTGGGCAGAAATCAGCGACGGTGTGCCACCACCGATAAAAACACTGTGAATCTGACGCCCTTGGGCCAGGTCAATCTGGGTTTTAAAATCAGCGACCAAAGCTTGCAAATATTCCTGCTCCAGATCCAGAGATAATTTTCCATCGGGCACGGCATGCGAGTTAAAGTCACAATAAGGACATTTACGCACGCACCACGGCATATGGATATACAGGGACAAGGGAATCACAGCTGGGTTTAGATCAGTCAAGGACAGTGCTCGGAACATCAAATGAATTTTGTTGTATTTTAGCATGACAAAAGTACCCTGCTCAGCAAATCTGAGCGGCTTTACAGTAGACTCATTTTAATTCAACAAAAACAAGATACTGAGAATGAAAATATCTTCTGACCTATTACTGTTTATTCCACTGGCCATGGGTATAGGGATTGCCCTGAGTTTTCAGACCGGACTCAACACCCAATTACGAGAATATTTATATTCCCCGCTACAAGCCGCGCTTTTGTCTTTTCTGATTGGTACAATACTGCTCGCTGTGTTGGTATTTTTTCAGCAAGTCGATAAGCCCGGACTCAGTACTTTTGTGCAACTGCCGTGGTATTTATGGCTGGGCGGTATTCTTGGCGTCTATGCGATTAGCATGAGCATTTACAGTGCGCCGAAACTGGGCCTGTTGACCCTGTCTGCACTGGTGATTTTCGGACAACTGGTTTCCTCCATGGTCATTGATCATTTGGGCTGGTTCGGCGGCGAAAGAATTCAACTCAACTGGCAACGTCTTCTCGGTGGTGTGGTGATTTTTATTGGTGTGCTTCTCACTTTACAACGCTAAACCTTCTCTCTAAGCACATGATGAAAGATGAGTAATTTTTGTGTCACATGTTAGGTCAGCCACAACGGTACGCTTTGAAATAAAACGTTTGTTTACTTTGATGTTACCCATTCTGATCACCCAGTTTTCCCAGGCGGGTCTGGGTCTGATCGATACCATTATGGCCGGGCATCTCTCGGCACAGGATCTGGCGGCGATTGCAGTCGGGGTCGGTTTATGGATTCCGGTCATGTTACTGTTTAGCGGAATCATGATTGCCACCACGCCGCTGGTCGCGGAGGCCAACGGCGCACGGACTCCTGAGAAAATTGCCACGATCGCCCGGCAGTCTCTGTGGGTCGCCCTGGTGCTCGGTATTTTTGCCGGTCTGGTACTCCAGGCTTTGCCCCTGCTCCTGCCGGTACTGGGTGTACCGGAAAGCCTGCAACCGAAGGCCAGCCTGTTCCTGCATGCAATTGGTTTTGGTATGCCAGCGGTGACCATGTATGCTGCGCTACGCGGCTATTCGGAAGCTATCGGTTATCCACGTCCGGTGACAGCCATCAGCCTGATTGCCTTAGTGGTTCTCATTCCGTTGAACTATCTGTTTATGTATGGCTGGGGACCGATACCAGCCTTGGGCAGTGCCGGCTGTGGTTTTGCGACTGCCATCCTGCAATGGTTGATGCTGATTACCCTGGCCCTGTACATCCTTAAAAATAAAGCTTACCGGGCAACACAGCCCTTTGGGCAATGGGAAAAGATTAATGCCTACTGGCTCAAGCGTATTTTAAAACTTGGCCTGCCGATTGGTCTGGCCATTTTCTTTGAAGTCAGTATTTTTAGTACGGCCGCAATTGTTCTCAGTCCTCTGGGGGAAACCATTGTCGCGGCACATCAGATTGCGATTTCGATTACCTCGCAACTCTTTATGATTCCCATGTCCCTGGCCATTGCGCTAACGATTCGGGTCGGCACCTATTACGGAGAAAAAAACTGGGTGGCTATGCGTCAGGTGCAATGGATCGGCCTAGCCACAGCAACCGTTCTGGCACTGCTGACCATGCTGTTGCTGTGGTTCTTTAAAGGTGAGATTGTCAGCCTGTACACCTCTGACTTGCAGGTGACTCAGATTGCGCTCTATCTGGTATTATTTGCGATTGCTTACCAGATGATGGACGCTTGGCAGATTAGTGCTGCTGGCTGTCTACGCGGAATGCAGGATACCAAAGGTCCAATGTGGATTACCATGCTGGCCTATTGGGTCATTGCCTTTCCCGTTGGAGTTTATTTATCCCGTTTTGGCACGATGGGCGCCGCGGGTGTCTGGGTCGGCCTGATCGTTGGTCTTAGCGTTGCTTGTGTACTTTTATTGATACGGCTTTATGGCAACAATAAACGATTAAGCCAGCAGTTTAATTGATCTTAGAGCACACGCCGCGGAAGTTGAGAACTCGGGCTTCACCAAATTAAAAAGGTGACATGGATGTCACTGCTGTCCCATAGTTTGCTTTA
>CANQWW010000141.1 GCA_947627655.1 uncultured Acinetobacter sp.
TTGGTTACCGTGCTAAAGCGCAAGGTAACAAGCTTGACCTGACTTTGGGGTTTTCTCACCCTGTTCAATATGAGGTGCCGAAAGGCATCACCGTTGAAACACCAAGTCAAACTGAAATCGTTGTCACGGGCGCTGATAAGCAGGCGGTCGGGCAAGTGGCTGCAGATATTCGTGCGTACCGTTCACCAGAGCCTTATAAAGGTAAAGGCGTACGTTACTCTGACGAATATGTTGCTCGTAAAGAAGCTAAGAAAAAATAATTAGGCTGAATCATGGATAAAAAATCGTCAAGATTACGCAGAGCTGCCAGAGCGCGTGCCAAAATCAGAGAGCTGGAGGTTTATCGTCTGACAGTTCACAGAACACCGCGTCATATCTATGCCCAGGTGCTTACTCATGATAGCTCTAAAGTAGTTGCATCAGCATCCACTTTAGATCCTGAAGTGAAGAAGGCGCTTGAAAGTACTGGCAATGTGGCGGCAGCCGAATTGGTTGGCAAAACAGTTGCACAACGTGCAGCGAAAGAAGGTATTACACAGGTAGCCTTCGATCGTTCAGGTTTTAGCTATCATGGTCGAGTTAAAGCACTTGCTGATGCAGCTCGTGAAAATGGCTTGCAGTTCTAGTTATATAAGGTAAGACAGATGGCACAGAATGAACAACGCCAAGCCGCAACAGATGGCTTGATCGAAAAGTTAGTAGGTATTCGTCGCGTCGCTAAAGTTGTGAAGGGCGGTCGAGTATTTGGTTTTTCCGCGCTGACAATCGTTGGTGATGGGAATGGACGGGTTGGTTTTGGTCAGGGGAAAGCTCGCGAAGTCCCTGTTGCAATCCAAAAAGCAATGGACGAAGCCCGTAAAAATATGAAGAAAATTGTGCTCAATGGTGATACCCTTCACCACCCTCTGGTTGCACGTCATGGTGCTGCCAGAGTGTTTATGCAACCAGCGTCTGAAGGTACAGGCGTTATTGCTGGAGGAGCGATGCGTGCAGTATTTGATGCTGTGGGTGTCCATAACGTACTGGCTAAATCTACCGGCTCGACGAATCCATTGAATGTGGTACGTGCCACAATTAATGGTCTGGTTAATATGAATAACCCAGAATCTATCGCTGCCAAACGTGGTAAGTCGGTCGAAGAGATCATGGAATAATCAAAATGAGTTCACAAGCAAAGCTGAAAGTCACTTTGGTAAAAAGCACCATCGGCAGACTTCAAAAACATAAAGCCTGTGTAGCAGGTTTAGGTCTACGCAAGACCGGTAGTAGTGCTGTCGTAATCGACACACCAGAAAATAGAGGCATGATTAATCGTGTTTCTTATCTGTTAAAGGTTGAGGAAGCATAATAATGAACTTAAATACAATTGCTCCAGCACCAGGTGCGAAGCAGGCTTCTAAGCGCGTTGGGCGCGGCATTGGTTCAGGCTTAGGCAAAACCTGTGGACGTGGCCATAAAGGTCAAAAATCTCGTTCAGGTGGCTTTCATAAACGTGGCTTTGAGGGCGGTCAAATGCCTTTGCAGCGTCGTTTGCCTAAAGTAGGCTTCAGTTCTCGCGTTGGCAGAACAACTGCGCAGGTTCGTTTAGATGCATTGGCTGCGATTGATGCAGATGTTATTGATCTGTTGACTTTAAAATCAGCGGGTGCGGTTCCTGAAAATACATTACGTGTAAAAGTGATCAACTCTGGTGAAATTACCAAGGCTGTCACACTTAAAGGTGTTGCATTGACCGCGGGCGCAAAGGCAGCACTTGAAGCGGCTGGTGGCAAGGTCGAAGAGTAATATTTGTGGAAAAAAACAGACAACAAGCTGCTGCTATGATGGCAGGAGGACGCTACAGTGAACTTAAAAGTCGTCTTCTTTTCGTTCTGGGTGCTCTGCTGGTTTACCGTTTAGGAACATTTATTCCTGTTCCGGGGATTGATCCTGCTGCCTTGGCAATTATGTTTGAGCAGCAACGGGGAACGATTCTGGACATGTTTAACATGTTCTCGGGCGGCGCACTGGAACGCTTATCTGTTTTTGCTTTAGGTATTATGCCCTACATTTCTGCATCGATTATTATGCAGTTGCTGACGGTTGTGCATCCTAAGCTGGCCCAGTTGAAAAAAGAGGGTGCGGCTGGGAAACGAAAAATTACTCAATACACCCGTTATGGGACGTTGGCTTTGGCGACTTTCCAGGCTATTGGTATTTCAATCGCGTTGGAAAGCCAGCAGGCGGGAGGCATGGGTGTTGTAATTGATCCTGGAATGCTGTTTCGCTTTACTGCGGTTGTCACACTGGTGACAGGCACCATGTTCCTGATGTGGTTAGGTGAACAAATTACCGAACGCGGAATTGGTAATGGTATTTCGATAATTATCTTTGCCGGTATCGTTGCAGGCCTGCCTGCTGCGGTGGGGGGCACATTGGAGCTAGCCAGAACGGGACAGCTTGGATCGTTTATGGTAATCGCTTTACTAATCATGGCGTTGGCGGTAACGGCATTTGTAGTATTCGTAGAGCGTGCCCAAAGACGTATCCCGATTCACTATGCCAAACGTCAGCAAGGTCGCAAGATGATGGCCGGACAAGTAACGCACTTGCCATTAAAATTGAATATGGCAGGCGTTATACCACCAATTTTTGCTTCTAGCATCATATTGTTCCCGGCAACGATTGCTGGCTGGTTTGGTTCATCGGAAGGCATGGGATGGTTAAGCGATATTTCAACTTTAATGTCCCCTGGTCAGCCCATGTATGTTCTGACCTATGCTATTGCGATAATATTCTTCTGTTTCTTTTATACGGCGTTAGTCTTTAACCCTAAGGAAACTGCTGAAAACTTGCAAAAATCAGGTGCGTTTATTCCTGGAATTCGTCCAGGAGAACAAACTTCGCGTTACATAGATTCGGTGATGGGACGCTTGACATTAGCTGGCGCGGTTTACATTACTGCTGTCTGTTTGTTGCCAGAGTTTCTCATTCTCTATTGGAGCGTACCGTTTTATTTCGGCGGTACCTCTCTGCTGATCATTGTTGTCGTAACAATGGACTTCGTGTCCCAGGTTCAATCACATATGATGTCGCAGCAGTATGAAAGTTTGATGCGAAAATCAAACAAGAATAATGGAGTTGGTGGGTTTTTACGCTAGCTTTAAAGAATAGTTTGCTGGAGAAAAAATTAATGAAAGTTCAGGCATCAGTAAAAAAGATTTGTCGCAATTGCAAAATTGTAAAAAGAAACGGGGTTCTGCGGGTCATCTGCAAAGAAGCTCGTCATAAACAGCGTCAAGGTTAATTTGACTGTTCGGTGATTGTTGTTGAGCAGCTGTTTTGTATGTTACAATTCACTGTTCACTCCTGAGAAATTTAGGATAAATGAATGGCTCGTATAGCTGGTATTAATGTTCCTGTGCAAAAGCACACAGTAATCGCACTCACATCAATTTATGGTATTGGTCGTACTCGTTCACAAAAGATTTGTGAAGCAGCGGGTGTTGCGCCTGATGCTAAAGTTCGCGATCTGTCTGAACAAGAGGTTGAGGCGCTTCGTACTGAAGTGGCGAAGTTTACTGTTGAAGGTGATCTGCGACGTGAGGTATCTATGGATATTAAGCGTCTTAGAGACTTGGGTTGCTATCGTGGCGTTCGCCACCGCAGAGGTCTGCCGGTTCGTGGGCAGAGAACCAAAACAAATGCAAGGACTCGTAAAGGTCCTCGCCGTATGATCAAGTAAGTTAAGAGGCGCTTCGATGGCAAATTCATCAGCACGACAACGCAAACGCGTTAAAAAGAATGTGGTCGACGGTGTCGCTCATGTTCATGCATCATTTAATAATACTATCGTGACGATTACTGATCGTCAGGGAAATGCACTTTCATGGGCAACAGCCGGTGGTTGTGGTTTTCGTGGGTCGCGTAAGAGTACGCCTTTTGCTGCTCAGGTCGCTGCTGAAAAGGCCGGCGAGGTAGTAAAAGAGTTCGGTGTGAAAAATCTGGATGTCGAAATCAAAGGTCCAGGACCAGGTCGGGAATCTGCTGTTCGGGCTCTAAACAACCTAGGTTTTAAAATTACAAACATTACAGACGTGACGCCTATCCCGCATAATGGATGTCGTCCTCCTAAGCGTCGCCGTGTATAACAGGTCTTGGAGTATATAAATGGGAAAATATCGTGGCCCAACTTGCAAGCTTAGCCGTAGAGAAGGTACAGACCTTTTCCTGAAAAGTCGCGGCAACCCGCTGGAAAGTAAGTGCAAAATAGAACAAAAGCCTGGGCAGCATGGTGCACGCCGTGGTCGTGATTCAGATTATGCTATGCAGTTACGCGCTAAGCAGCGTATTCGCCGTATGTATGGTGTGTTAGAGAAGCAGTTCCGTAATTATTACAAGCTGGCAGACAAGAAAAAAGGCGCAACGGGTATCAACCTGTTAAACCTGCTTGAGCAACGCTTGGATAATGTCGTTTATCGTATGGGGTTTGGCTCTACACGTGCTGAGTCAAGACAGCTGGTCTCGCATAAAGCAATCATGGTTAATGGTCGCGTTACCAATATAGCTTCTTATCAGGTTAAAGAAGGCGATGTGGTTGAGATACGCGAAAAGGCCAAAAAGCAAGAGCGTATTGTTAACGCCATGTCTGTAGCGGAACAGTTGGGCTTCCCGGAGTGGATTGAGGTTAACTCGAAAGGTTTGTCTGGCGTGTTCAAGCGCGCACCAGAGCGTGATGAGTTACCAGCAGAGCTTGCAGAAAACTTGGTTGTTGAGCTGTACTCGAAATAGACATAACTGAATCCCAACGGATTTATCAGAGGAATTTGCATGACGACTTATACGAGTCAATTTCTTAAGCCAAGGATTGTAGATATCCAGAAGTTTAGTGACACACGTACACGTCTGGTTCTGGAGCCATTAGAACGTGGTTTTGGACATACCCTGGGTAATGCCTTGCGCAGAATCCTGCTCTCCTCAATGGAAGGCGCAGCTGTAGTTGAGGCGCAAATTGATGGTGTTGTTCATGAGTATTCAGCCATCAACGGTGTGCAGGAAGATGTTTTAGACATTCTTTTGAATATGAAGGGTATCGCTGTTCAGTTGCATGATGCAACTGAGGCAGTTTTGAGCCTGAATAAAGAAGGTGTCGGGCCTGTCACGGCAGCTGATATCCAGTTGCCGCACAATGTTGTGGTTGCTAATCCAGAGCATGTTATTGCTAATTTGACCGGCGGAAGCTTGTCAATTACGTTTAAAGTTGTGAAAGGACGTGGTTACTCAGCGGCCAACAGTCGGTCACTGGGTGAAGACGAAGACCGGGCAATCGGTCAGCTCCATCTGGATGCATCGTTTAGCCCTGTGCGCTTGGTAACCTATGCGGTCGAAAGTGCGCGTGTAGAAAACCGTACCGATTTGGACAAACTGATTATTGATGTTGAGACTAACGGTACCTTGGATGCGGAAGATGCAATAAAATATGCAGCAACCATCCTAAGCGATCAGTTGACATCATTTGTCGATTTCACAGTTATTGAGGAAGCTGCTTCAGAGCCAAAACAGCCGCCGATTGATCCTGCTTTATTGCAGGCAATTGATGACTTGGATCTGACAGTACGTTCAGCAAACTGTTTGAAAGCAGAAAATATTTACTATGTGGGTGATTTGATCCAACGTACTGAAATGGAACTTTTGAAAACACCAAATCTTGGTAAAAAGTCCCTGACAGAAATCAAAGAGGTCTTGGCGTCAAAAGGCTTGTCATTAGGCATGCATCTTGATAACTGGCCACCTGCATCTTTAGAGCAAAAATAATACTGAAGTGATTCAGATTAAAGAATAAGGTAAGAACCATGCGCCATCGTAATTCAGGACGTAAATTAAATCGTAATAGCAGTCACAGAAAGGCTATGTTCAAAAACATGGCAGCTTCTTTGCTGGAACATGAAGTTATTCGTACCACTTTGCCAAAAGCTAAAGAGCTACGTGGCGTGATTGAGCCGCTTATTACTTTAGGTAAAACCGACAGTGTGGCAAATCGTCGTTTAGCCTTTGCCCGGCTGGGAAATCGCGATGTGGTAACAAAACTGTTCAATGATGTTTCACCTCGCTCAGCAAGTCGGCCAGGTGGCTATGTACGCATATTGAAAACAGGACTGCGTGCTGGTGACAAAGCACCTATGGCTATTGTCGAACTTGTAGATCGCAAGGTCGAAGAACCAGCAGCGTAAACTCATAATTTATGCTGCGAATAATTAGGCCGGCTATATGTCGGCCTAATTGCGTGAAAGGATCGGATAATGTGTTGTCCTATCTTTTTAAGATGTTGATATACGATATTAAGTAATCAGTAAACCGTAGAATTTCTGAAGGTTTGAGTTTTAACGGTTGACAGCAAGAATTTAGTCTGTATAATTCTCGCTTCTTTGCAGCAGGAGCTGCAGCTCTTTAACAAAGCAATATCAAGTAATTTGTGTGGGTACT
>CANQWW010000142.1 GCA_947627655.1 uncultured Acinetobacter sp.
TACTGCCCCGTTGGGTGACAGGTTGCCTTTGAGCACCACCAGATGCGAGTCTTTTTTCACCGGTTGGTCGAATGGCAAAATGATCTGTTGACCTTCCGGATAGTCCTGAACATCGGCCAGGTTTTCTGCCAGGGTTTTCCCGGTCACAGTCAGACAGGAACCATCCAGCATGCCGGCATCCAGCATGCGCTTCATCAGCGGCTGAATCCCACCAATGGCGATCAGTTCCGACATCAAATATTTACCGGATGGACGCACATCAGCCACCACTGGAATCTCTTTTCCAATCCGCACAAAGTCATCCAGACTCAGTTCCACACCCGCCGTATGCGCCATGGCTAACAAGTGCAGCACGCCATTGGTCGATCCACCCAGCGCAATCAGCACTTTGATCGAATTTTCAAAAGCGGCTTTGGTCATGATGTCACGTGGCTTAATATCCAGACGCAATAAGTTCATGACCGCTTCACCAGCACGGGCACAGTCCAGTTGCTTATCTTCAGAAACCGCTTCTTGTGCAGAGGAACCCGGCAAGCTCATCCCCAGTGCTTCAATTGCAGACGCCATTGAATTGGCAGTATACATACCACCGCAGGAGCCGGGTCCGGGTAAAGATACTTCTTCAATGTGCTTGACCTGAATCGCATTGATCTCGCCTTTGGCATGCTGACCGACCGCTTCAAACACCGAAATCATATCGGTATGGCCTGCGCCCGGCTTGATGGTACCCCCGTAAATAAACAGGCCCGGACGATTTAAGCGTGCCAGCCCCATGATGCAGCCCGGCATATTCTTGTCACAGCCACCAATCGCAATCACGCCATCATAAGCCTGACAGCCAACCACCGCTTCAATCGAGTCGGTAATGATTTCACGGGACAGAAGTGAGTATTTCATCCCTTCGGTGCCATTGGAAATCCCGTCAGAAATGGTAATGGTATTAAAGATAATGCCTTTACCACCCGCAGCATTAACGCCCTGCTCGACTGTACGCGCCAGACCATCAATATGCATGTTGCAGGGAGTGACATTGGCCCAGGTCGAAGCGATCCCAATAAAAGGACGAGTAAAGTCTTCATCCTGAAAACCGGTGGCACGCATCATGGATCGGGCCGGTGCATTTTCAATGCCTTCATAAACAGGCGCGGAATGTTCTCGGATATTCTCTTTACTCATTTTATTCGTCCTGAGTGTAATTCTTGAGAAGCCTAAATATTGGCTAGGTTTTATCCTATTGTATAGAAAGCAATCTCGACATAAAAGTAAGACTCTGTGTATCTGACTCAGTTATTTTTTATTTTCTTAGATGAGTATTTGAAGTACGAAGTTGCCATACATAATAAAAGACCCGGTCTTTTCAAGCCGGGCCTTTTACTGAGACTGTAAATCAGTCATGGGATGATTTCTGATTAGATTCATCTTTACACTATTTAAAATCAATTACTTATAAATTTTTAGTGTAGGCATACTTAATTCACCTGATGCAGACCAAGTTCTTCATTGGAAGCTAACACCACAGATGCCAGAATCGGAGCCGCCAAAATCACAGGAACAGCTAAGATCCAAAAGACGACGGTATAATGTGGATCAAAGAAAAATTGAATGCTCAGTGCAGCTAAAATCATAATGAGCGCTAAAATTGCCACAAAGCGGCTAATAAATTTCATGGACATGCGTGTAATCACTTTTGCATTGATACTGTCGCTTTAGTATACACATACTTTTTTTAAGACTTTATCGGTTTTAAGTATCTAAAGCCCTCTCTCCATTGATTTTATTGAAAGTTTAGGTGTTTTACTTAAGTTTAAATCGCTAAGGAATAAAAAAGCACTCCCATCTGGAGTGCTTTTTCGCGCTATAAAAATTTACAGCTTAGATTTCACGTACCGCACCTTTTGCAGCACTTGTAGTGTGCATCGCATAAGCTTTCAATGCTTTAGAAATCTTACGTGGACGTTCTTCCACTGGGTGCCAGCCTTTTTCATCCTGTGCTGTACGACGAGCGGCCATGGTCGCATCATCTACTGCCAGGTGAATGGTACGGTTTGGAATATCGATTTCGATACGATCGCCATCTTCAACCAGACCAATCGCACCGCCTTCAGCCGCTTCTGGAGAAACGTGACCAATCGACAGACCTGATGAACCGCCAGAGAAGCGGCCGTCAGTTAACAGTGCACATTCCTTACCTAAACCTTTCGATTTCAGGTAGCTGGTTGGGTACAGCATTTCCTGCATACCAGGGCCACCACGTGGGCCTTCGTAACGAATCACAACCACATCACCTGCTGTGATTTTGCCACCCAGAATCGCGTCTACCGCAGAATCCTGGCTTTCAAATACACGTGCAGTCCCATTGAATTTCAGGATTGATTCATCTACACCGGCCGTTTTTACGATACAACCATCTAGCGCGATGTTGCCATAAAGTACAGCCAGACCACCGTCTTTAGAGAATGCATGTTCTGCATTACGGATGACCCCATTTTCACGGTCGCCATCCAAACGTGAGTAGTAACGGTCTTGTGAGAATGCAGTCTGGGTTGGTACGCCACCTGGTGCTGATTTAAAGAATTGATATACGTCTTCATCTTCAGTACGGATGATGTCCCATTTATCTAAAGCATCTTTTAATGTTGCTTCGTGAACCGTACCGACAGAGGTATCTAACAGGCCTGCACGATCTAGTTCACCGAGGATCGACATGATCCCGCCGGCACGGTGCACGTCTTCCATATGTACATCATTCTTCGCAGGAGCGACCTTACAAAGCACTGGTACTTTACGAGATAGACGATCGATGTCATCCATGGTGAAGTCCACACCCGCTTCGTTTGCAGCAGCTAATAAGTGTAGAACGGTATTGGTTGAACCACCCATTGCGATGTCCAAAGTCATGGCATTTTCATACGAAGCTTTAGTCACCATTGAACGTGGTAATACGCTGTAATCGTCTTGTTCATAATGGCGTTTTGCCAGTTCAACAATGAGAGAACCTGCACGTTCGAACAGTTTTTTACGGTTCGCATGAGTTGCCAAAGTTGAACCGTTACCTGGAAGCGATAGACCCAATGCTTCAGTCAAGCAGTTCATTGAGTTCGCAGTGAACATGCCTGAACATGAACCACAGGTTGGACATGCAGAACGTTCGTATTCAGCCACTTCTTCATCAGTATAGTTATCATCTGCAGCGACGATCATCGCATCGATCAGGTCGATGGCTTTGTCATTACCACGGATTTTCACTTTACCGGCTTCCATCGGACCGCCAGACACGAATACCACTGGAATGTTCAGGCGCATTGCTGCCATTAACATCCCCGGAGTGATCTTGTCACAGTTCGAGATACACACCATCGCATCGGCACAGTGTGCGCTAACCATATATTCCACCGAGTCAGCAATCAGGTCACGTGAAGGCAGTGAATACAACATACCGTCATGACCCATCGCGATGCCGTCATCTACAGCAATGGTATTGAATTCTTTTGCTACACCGCCTGCCTGTTCAATCTGACGTGCCACGAGCTGACCTAGATCTTTAAGGTGAACATGACCCGGTACAAACTGGGTGAATGAGTTCACCACGGCAATAATCGGTTTACCGAAATCTTCATCCTTCATCCCAGTTGCGCGCCATAAGCCACGCGCACCCGCCATGTTTCTTCCGTGTGTCGATGTTTTTGAACGATAGTCAGGCATTTTATATTTCCAACAAAGTTTGAGCTTGGAATGAACCGAAAAAGGTTCACTCTGGCTAGATCATACTGACAATGAGCTTAAATCAGTCGAATGTTAGACCTATCATACTACAAGCCATTGTTTTACAAGATGACCTATTCGTTGTAGATGCAGACAAAAATGTCTATAGAGAGGTCTCGGTGAGCTGACAATAAAAATCTCTTAATAAAGCTACTATACCGCCATCATGGATTGGACAATACAAAACTTTCATGAATAATTTTTAGAATTTGCATGAGTTTTTTTTATATAAAATTTAATTGAAAGTGGCAATCTATAATCGCTGTAACAGTTAAGTGCATTGTAGATTAGGCGGCCATTTGGCTTTTAGCTTATAATAGCTGCCAAGTTTATTTGGAATTTCATCCGTGAAAATCATTTTTGCAGGCACACCAGAATTTGCAGCGACTGCATTGGCTGCGCTGCTAAAAACCGACCATGACATTGTGGCGGTCTATACTCAGCCGGACCGCAAAGCCGGTCGCGGACAAAAACTTACCGCTTCTGCTGTGAAACAGCTGGCGCTTGAACATGACATTCCGGTATATCAGCCACTTCATTTTAAGTCTTCAACTGAAGAAGGTCTTGCTGCTCAGGCTGAGTTAAAAGCGTTGAATGCCGATGTGATGGTTGTAGCTGCCTATGGTCTGATTTTGCCGCAAGTGGTTCTGGATACGCCTAAATATGGTTGCCTGAATATTCATGGCTCACTGCTGCCACGCTGGCGTGGTGCTGCGCCGATCCAACGTGCAATTGCAACAGGTGATCACGAAACTGGCGTGACCATCATGAAAATGGCTGCCGGGCTGGATACTGGTGACATGATGTATAAAACCTTATGTCCAATTACTGCAGAAGATACCTCAGCCAGCCTGCATGATAAACTGGCTGCTCAAGGTGCTGAAGCAATTGTAGCGGTACTGGAATCTGAAGAAAAATTACAACAGTATTTAGCTGCCCGGGAAGTGCAGGACGAAGAACTTACCGTCTATGCTCATAAGCTGTCTAAGGCAGAAGCCCGAATTGACTGGAGCTGTACTGCCTCTAATATTGACCGTAATATCCGTGCATTTAATCCTTGGCCGGTTGCTTTTACTCCGCTAGATGAAAGCAATAACCTGCGTGTCTGGGGTTCTTTATTATCTCAGGAAAATGCTGAAGCTAAGGCACCCGGGACTATTCTTGCGCTCGATAAGTATGGTGTACATGTAGCCTGTGGTGACCAGAAAGCGATTTGCCTGACTTCACTGCAATGGCCGGGCGGTAAAGCGCTGAATCCGGTACAAATCAATCAAACCCAAAAATTACATGTAGGACAAATACTGGCATGAGTCATTACGAAGCCGGCACCTCACACCTGAACTTACGTGCCCAGGTGATTCGCACCCTGCTCGCGGTACAGCAAGGGCAATCACTTGCCAGTATTTTGCCGCAACATTTAGCGAAAGTCGCAGAGCGTGACCGCGCGCTGTTCCACGAACTGGTACTTGGCACCTTGCGTCAGTGGTATGCGTTAAAAAGCGTGACCTTACCACTACTGGTCAAGCCAATTAATAATGATACGGTGGAAACCTGCCTGTATGTCGGTCTGTACCAGTTACTGGAAACCCGGATCGCCCCACATGCTGCCATTTCTGAAACTGTCACTGCAGTCAAACAGCTCGGTTATCAAGCCTTAAGTGGTGTGGTAAATGCCATTCTGCGCCGTGTTTCACGTGAAACACCTGCATTTCAGACTGCATTAAAACAGGCCCATGGTTTACCAAGCTGGTTGTACAAGCGCCTGAAGAAAGACTGGCCTGAACAGCTGGCAGAACTCAGCACTGAACTAAAACAGGTCGCTCCACTGACTTTACGTGTCAATGAACGCCAGGTCAGCCGTGAAGAATATCTGGAAATTCTGGATGAGCATGACATCGCTGCGCATGCCTGCCGCATTTCCAAAGCCGGGATCGTGCTGGATGAAAGTGTTCATGTACCCCATTTACCCGGCTTTGATGTCGGTGGTTTCTCGGTACAGGATGAACATGCCCAGCTTTGTGCCACTTTACTGCCCGACTTAAATAATAAATATGTGATGGATGCCTGCGCAGCACCAGGTGGCAAGACGGCGCATATCCTGGAAAAATACAGTCCTAAAAAACTGATAGCACTGGATCAGGATGGAAAACGTCTGCTACGTGTGCAGGAAAATCTGGAACGTCTGCTGCTTGAAGGCGAAAATATTGAAATCGTTGCAGCTGATGCAATCAGCTGGCAGGCAGCTGAACAGCCGGACTGTATCGTACTGGATGCGCCCTGCTCGGCGATTGGCGTGATGCGTCGGCATCCGGATATTCGTCTGCTGCGTCAATCGACTGATATTGCCCAGACCGTCGAACTGCAAAAGCAGATTCTGGAAAATATGTGGTCTCAGCTGAAAGTGGGTGGCACGTTGCTTTACATCACCTGTTCAATTCTGAAAGCAGAAAATGAACAGCAGATGGTCGAGTTTTTTAATACTCACGCGGATGCCAAAGAAATCAAAATCGAAGCCGACTGGGGTATCGAACAGATGCATGGTCGTCAGCTGTTACCGAAAGCCGGTCAAGGCGATGGTTTCTTCTATTGCCGTATTGAGAAAACTGCTTAATTTTCTTGTGGTATACAAGGTAGCTTCGGCTCCACTGTTGTCCCATAGTTGAAGTGATTCGGTTTAAGCTACGAGCGTGTGGCAGG
>CANQWW010000143.1 GCA_947627655.1 uncultured Acinetobacter sp.
GGGTTACCCATGTGAGAGTAAGTCATCGCCAGCTCATTATTCTTAAAAAGCCCCTGCATATAGCAGGGGCTTTTTTTATGTCTGTTATTTATCAAAAGAGGTGTTACAGCCTAACTCGAGCGTGATTGAACGAGTATCAAGTCATAACTCGGCTGCCATGATAGTGAGATCTCATAAACTTTAGTCATTTTCAGTTACGATTTTGAACCTTTTTGTACTTTTAGTGAGTGTTGAGAATGCTAAATTGTGGACTATCTATTTGAATAAGTATGCAGAATAACAATGAAACAAGTTCATCTCGCCGCAATGTTATTTTTAGGCTTTGTTCCTTATAGCCTGATTGCTTGCCATGCTCAGGATGAAGCTGCGTCAGAACAGAGCAGTGCTTTAAAACAGACTATTACTGATCCTGTACCAGACTCCACACCCTCAACACCAGTCCAGCAAGCTTATAAGGTCAATCATATTGCCGAGTTCAATGAACCTTGGGCGATGACTGAACTAAAAGATGGTCGCTTGTTGGTGACCGAGCGTAAAGGCAAGCTGTATTTATTCGATCCAAAAAGCAAGAAAAAAATAATGATTCAAGGTGTTCCCAAAGTGGCCTATGGGGGCCAGGGAGGCTTAGGGGATGTAGCACTTGCTCCAGATTTTGAGAGCAATCCCTGGATCTATTTAAGCTATGCCGAGCAGGGGCAGGGCGGCTATGGTGCAGTGGTGATCCGAGCAAAATTAGATCTGAAGCAAAGTACACCCCAATTGAGCCAAATCGATAAGATCTGGTCACAAGTCCCGAAATTCTCCAATGGTCAGGGGCATTATGGGCACCGGATCGTTTTTGGGCCAGATGGCAAGCTATGGATCAGTTCCGGTGAGCGCCAACAGTTTAAACCGGCACAAGACATGACTTCCAATGCCGGCAAAGTCATCCGTTTAGATGCAGATGGTTCGGTTCCAGCTGATAATCCATTTATGGATCAGGGGGAGATTGCCAAGCAGGTCTGGAGTCTAGGTCACCGTAATCCGCTCGGCTTGGCCTTTGATCCGAAAGGCCAGCTCTGGGTACTGGAAATGGGTCCTAAGGGCGGAGATGAGCTAAATAAAGTGCTGAAGGGTAAAAACTATGGTTATCCAGAAGTATCGAATGGTGATCATTATGATGGAAAGCCGATTCCAGACCATAGCACACGACCAGAGTTTGAAGCACCTGCTCTAGACTGGACCCCGGTGATTTCTCCTTCTTCTCTGATATTCTATACTGGTAGCATGTTCCCACAGTGGCAAAACAAGGCTATTGCGACGGGGCTTTCTTCCAAAGCCATTGTGATTGTAGATACTGCTCGGCAACCTGTTCAGGAAGTCCAGCGCCTAGACATGAAAGCACGGATTCGTGGTGCGATTCAGGCACAGGATGGGGGAATCTGGGTAATTGAAGATGGTCCACAGGCACGTTTAGTCAAACTGACAGCACCTTAGCATTGTCGAGCGATCAAAAAAGAGAACCGTAGTAAGTTCCTGATCGACTTAAGATAAACCAAGCTAAATCAGATAAAGAAAAAGCCCTGACATCCTGTCAGGGCTTTTTCAGATTCATGCTTAAGGTATTACTCCTGTCATACCGACCAGCTTCCTGCTGCATTTATTATTTTTTATTCTTCAGGGCATCCTGTCCTGTATGGCTTTAATATAAGCGGAAGAACGGGTCCGGTATAGCCTCAATTTTCCCCATTACTTGTGCGCCACAGCGCACAGTGGCGATGAATTTTACAGCAAGGTAGTGTATAGAAGGGCTTCAGCCTGTAGAAACTGCATCAGGTAAAAAGCCCCGACATCCTGTCGAGGCTTTTGGGGATTCCTGCTGAGATCCAACTCCTGTCAGACCATATAACTTCCTGTTATCGTGCGGTTTTTATTATGCTTATATCGCTTGCAGACGTCCTGTCTGTCAATAACTTTAATATAGCGAGGCAGGATCGCAGGAGACAGTGGCTATTTCCTGTTTTTTCTGTAAGTTAAAACGCACGTCACTGTCGGCATTCAGACTATGCACTGACATACTGGATCAGCTTATCCACCACACCTTTTAAAGTTTTCTGGTCAAACTCATTGGGCTGGAAAGTATAATCTTTATTGCGGTTAAAGATATCGCGGATCTCTATCACGGCATTGGTGTCCACCAATCCGAGCTGGGTACCCACCTGACGGATCTGGTCAATCGATCGTGAGCCATTGGTAGCGCCATAGCCCACATAGGCTGCAGGCTTACCTTGCCATTCCTTGCCCAGGTAATCCAGGGCATTTTTTAGTGCCGGGCTGTAACCATGGTTATATTCAGGTGTGATAAAAATAAAGGCATCTGCTTGTGCAATAAAATCAGCCCAGTCCTGCTGTTTCGGCTGGTCATAAATCCCACTCAACGGCAAATTAGATCCGGCAAATAGGGGTAAATCCTATTCTTTAAGATCAACAATTTCGGGTTCTACTGTAGTAAAGCCATAAGTTTTGATTTCTTTATAAATCCAGTCTGCAATTTTGATCGCAGTACGACCCTCACGAATACTACCGACGACAATATAAATCTTCATATTATTATCCTGTTGCAACATCAGTGTTTAAATTAATCAGAATTGCAGCAAGAGAATAGAACTGATTTGTATCCAGACATAAAAAAAGCGCCTTTGGGCGCTTTTTCAGAGCATTGATTTACATCAATTTTACGCCCTGCTGACCAGATGGTGTGACCTTGAAAATTTCAACTTCAAAGGTAATATTCTTGCCGGCCAGCGGGTGGTTAAAGTCCACTTCAGTAATGTCATCATTCACGGATTTCACTACACCATACAGGGTCGATTTGGCTTTATCCTCAAATTCGATCATGTGGCCTTCGATAGGACGGTCAGCAAATTTGACGGTATCAAATTTCTGTACGTTCTCTGGGTTCCATGGACCGAAAGCATCTTCTGGAGGAAGACTGACGGTACGGCGGTCGCCAGCACGTAAACCAAACAAGGCTTTTTCAAAGCCTGGCAATAAGCTGCCATCGCCCATCACCAGACTCACCGGTTCAGCACGGCTACGGGTATTGTCAATTTCAACGCCATTTTCAATAGCGACAGCGAAGTGAAGCTCGACCTTTGAGCCGGCTTCTACACGAGTTTCCTCGTTCGGATTGATAAAATCAGTCATGTTATTTTTCCGCAGCTTGAGTACGCTTTTTCTCAAGGAAGAAGGTATCAATCAGGAGCAAGATGGTGCCCAGCGTGATGGCACTATCGGCAATATTAAAGGCAGGGAAGTGGCTGTTGTTATAGTACACATGAATGAAATCGACCACATAACCTAATGCCACACGGTCAATTAAATTCCCCACTGCACCGCCCAGAATCAGGGCGACTGCCAGTGGCAATACCTTCACGGTTTTTGGCATACGCATCAGCCAAAATACAAAAAACACAGACACCAACGCTGCCAGCGAGGTAAAGAAATAACGTTGCCATCCACCGGCATCGGACAAGAAACTAAAGGCAGCGCCATAGTTATGTAACAATGTCCAGTTTAAAAAGGGCAGGACCGGTACCGGATCTGCATAATTCAGGCTGGTACTGGCAATCCATTTGGTCCATTGGTCCAGAATAATCGCAACAATAGACAGTCCCACCCACACTAAATTGTGTGGGTAAAATTGGAATAAGCCCTTTTTATGCTGTGGATTAGGCATACTTTCTCTCTTCACCTTGGCCTGTAGGAAGGTTGATGATACAACGACCGCAGAGGCCTGGATGTGACACATGTGTATTTACATCCGGCAGCACGTGCCAACAGCGGACACATTTTTCACCATCTGCTGCCGATACTTTCACGTTCAGGCCGTCTAGATCTGAAGCTTCACCTTGCGCTGCATCAAAGCCATTCACGATGACTTGAGACGTGATCAAGACAAAACGAAGTTCATCACCTAATTTATCCAGTACGGCTTTCAGCTCTTCATTGGCCCAAAGTTCAACTTTCGCAGACAGATTCGAACCAACGGTCTTCGCACCACGCGCGGCTTCAATGAACTTGTTCACGGCAGATTTCACATGAATTAACATTTGCCATTCTGCTTCTGCAACCAAGTTCGCGGTTGAAGCTACAGGAATGTCATACCATTCTGTAGTGAACACATATTTCTCGGATTGTTCAGGAATCAGTGGCCATGCTTCTTGTGCAGTAAAGCTCAAGATCGGCGCCATCCAGCGTACAAAGGCTTGTACCAAATGATACAGTGCTGTTTGCGCAGAATGACGTGCTGCAGAGTCCGCTTTGGTGGTGTACTGACGGTCCTTGATGATGTCTAGATAGAACCCACCCAAGTCGTTGATACAGAAGTTGGTTAACGCACTGGTCACGATATGGAAGTTCATATCTTCATAGGCTTGCTGAATCGTTTTCTGAACTTCTGCTGCACGTTGCAGGATGTATTGATCCAGTGCAATCAGTTGATCCACCGGTAAGGCATCAGTCGATGGTTGGAAACCATTCAGATTGGCCAGCAAGAAACGCAGCGTGTTACGGATACGACGGTAACCATCCGATGCACGGCTAAAGATTTCTTTACCTGCGGTCATTTCATAACGGTAATCCGCAGAGGCGATCCAGAAACGTAAGCCATCTGCACCCATATCTTTAATGATGTCTTGTGGTGTGATCACATTACCGATCGATTTTGACATCTTACGGCCTTTTTCATCGACCACGAAACCATGCGTCAACAGGCCTTTATACGGCGCACGTTCATTGATGGCCATAGAGGTCAGCAATGACGACTGGAACCAGCCACGATGTTGGTCTGAACCTTCAAGATACAAGTCCGCTGGGTCTTGCAGCTCTTCACGTTCACGAAGGACTGCAAAGTGGGTTGTACCAGAGTCAAACCATACGTCTAAGGTGTCACGCACTGCGTTGTATTGTTCCGCATCTTCACCGATAAACTCAGAGGCATCACGGTTATACCAACCATCAATCCCTTCTTGTTCAATCAGTTTTGCAACGATTTCGATCAGTTCAGGCGTACGCGGATGCAATTCATTGGTATCTTTATGTACGAAGAATGGAATTGGCACACCCCAGGTACGTTGACGTGAGATACACCAGTCCGGACGGCCTTCAATCATCGATTGAATCCGGTTTTTACCCCAGTCAGGCACGAAGCTGATTTCATTTTCGATCGCGTTTAAGGCACCTTGGCGTAAACCTTTGGCATCCATGCTGATAAACCATTGTGGTGTGGCACGGAAGATAATCGGCGTTTTATGGCGCCAGCAATGTGGGTAGCTATGCTTGATTGGCTTATGTGCCCAAAGTTTATTGGCTTCGCCCAAGGCCGCAATAATTTTCGGATTGGCTTTATAGATGTGTTCACCGGCAAACAGCGGAGAGGTAGGTAAATACACCCCATTACCACCGACCGGATTTTCAACTTTCAGGTTATACATCAAGCCAACTTTATAGTCGTCTACACCATGGCCAGGTGCAGTGTGTACCGCACCAGTACCGCTGGTTGCGATGACGTGTTCGCCCAGAATGACAGGCACTTGACGTTCAGCAATTAAAGGATGTTGTAGAACCAGATTTTCAAGTTTTGCACCGGCAAAATCGGCAATCACTTCAACACTGTTAAAGCCATAACGTTCAGTTGCAGATTCAACCAGATCTTTGGCCAGGATGAAGTTCTGCTCAGCTTTTTCTTCACCGCATGCTTTAACCAGTTGATACTTAATTTCAGCATGTACAGCCACTGCCTGGTTCGCAGGCAGGGTCCAAGGCGTTGTGGTCCAGATCACGATATCAGTTGCATCTTTAACTTCTACACCTAAACGCGCAGACAGGTCAGCAAGATCTACAACGCTAAAGCCAACATCGATGGCATCTGATTTTTTGTCTTCGTATTCAACTTCGGCTTCGGCCAGCGATGAACCACAGTCCAGACACCAGTTCACCGGTTTCAGGCCTGGCTCGATATGGCCCGCTTTGGCAATTGCACCCAGGGAACGAACGATATCCGCTTCCTGTTTGAAGTTCATGGTGAGGTAAGGATTATCCCAGTCACCGAACACGCCCATACGGATAAAGTCTTTTTTCTGTAATTCGACTTGGGTATACGCATATTCACGGCAGTGTTTGCGGAAGGTTGCTGCATCCACTTTGACACCGACCTTACCGACTTTTTCTTCGACCTTCAGCTCGATTGGCAGGCCGTGACAGTCCCAGCCCGGCACATAAGGAGCATCAAAGCCATCCATGACGCGGCTTTTGATAATGATGTCTTTTAGGACTTTATTGACTGCATGGCCGAGGTGAATCTGACCATTGGCGTATGGAGGGCCGTCATGAAGCACATATTTTTTCTTGCCAATACGCGACGCACGAATCTGCTGATAAATGTTGTCGGCATACCACTCTTCTAACCATT
>CANQWW010000144.1 GCA_947627655.1 uncultured Acinetobacter sp.
TTTAAACCTTCACAGGCCATCCCGGCTGCCAGCGTCACCGCATGCTGTTCCGCAATCGCGACATCAAAGAAACGTTCTGGGAACTGTTTGGCAAACTGTACCATGCCTGAACCTTCGCACATGGCGGGAGTAATCGCTAACAAACGCTCATCTTGTGCCGCTTCATCACACAGCCACTGACCGAAAACATCAGAATACTTGGGTGCTATATTGGCTGCAGCTGCAGTATTTAATCGACTAATTGCATGATATTTAATTTGTTCTGCTTCTGCAGGTGCGAAGCCTTTACCTTTTTTGGTATAGATATGAATCAGGCGTGGACCTTTACGCTTTTTTAGCGCATTAAATACATGCACCAATTGCTTCAGGTCATGGCCGTCATAAGGACCAAAGTAGTCAAAGCCAATCGCTTTAAACAGATTATCTGCAGCATCTGTCGCGGCACAGTGCAGACGCGAGTTATAAACCCATTCTGGATGCGGCTGCACAAATGCTGCGCCTTCATCGCTGATATTAACAAATTCTCCGCGCTCCCAGATGGCGGCCAGATGTTTGGCAAAACCACCGGTACTGCAGGAAATCGACATGTCATTATCATTCAATACCACCATCAGGTCGGCATTGTGGGCGACAGCATCATTCATGGCCTCAAAAGCCATCCCTGCCGTCATCGCACCATCGCCAATAATCGAGACCACTTCACACGGATTATTTTGATAACGGCGTGCCAAGGCCATGCCTAACCCAGCAGAAATCGCGGTCGAAGAATGCCCGACGCCGAAGGTATCAAATTCAGATTCATCACGCGCCGGAAATGCTGCCAGGCCCTCTTTGGCACGAATGGTGGTCAGCTGCTCACGGCGTCCGGTTAATGCTTTATGCGGATAGGCCTGATGCCCCACATCCCAGATCAGACGATCCTGTGGCGTGTTAAAACAATAGTGTAAAGCGACTGTTAGCTCGATCACACCCAGATTGGCACCAAAATGCCCACCACTTTGTCCCGCAGCATACAAAATATATTGACGTAACTCATCCGCCACCTGCGCAAGCTGGCTTTGCTCAAGTGCACGCAATTGCTCGGGATGATCGATCGCATCAAGCAACGGTGTTACAGGACGTTGAGTTGGAATTTCTGTATACAGCATAAATGGCAAAGCCTTCAAAAGCCTGGCAAATCCTAAGCTAGGTCTGTCTAGGGGGAGTCCCGATCATATAGTTGAATTGTAGCAGCTTCAATTCACTAAAACTGTTAACGGCGCAATATTAAACAATGACGCGGATCAGGGTAAAATTTTGCAGAATACGATTATCCTGAATAATCTTACTGATTATCAACTATTATCGTGCGCTTTCTACAAAAAAGAAAATGTTCTCCATAAATTCATCAATGCAACCCTACTAATGTCCAAGCATTACGCTATACTTTGAGCAATTTCAGGATTTAACGGGTTTAGCTGTGCCGATCGAATTTGTCGCAACTTCACGACTCCCTACTGCTCATGGTGAGTTTAACATTACTGTTTTTCAAGACCCGAACACGGGCGAAGAACATGTGGCTCTCTCTAAAGGACTTGAAGAGCCGAGTGATGAACCAGCACTGGTACGGATCCATTCTGAATGTTTGACTGGTGATGCCTTTGCTTCACTAAAATGCGACTGTGGCCCGCAATTACAGGCCACACAAAAGCTGATTAATGCAGCTGGTCGTGGTGTCATTCTGTACTTACGTCAGGAAGGTCGAGGGATTGGCTTGACCAACAAAATCCGTGCTTATGCTTTGCAAGATCAAGGGCATGACACGGTAGATGCCAATCTGATGCTGAACCTGCCAGCCGATGCACGTAAATATGATATGTGCACCATTATGCTTGAGCATTTGGGGGTTAAATCAGTCCGTTTAATTACCAATAACCCATTAAAAATCAATGCACTTACCGATCTTGGCATTCATGTAGTCGATCGCGTGCCATTGACGGTGGGTTTAAACCCGTTCAATGAGCAATACCTGAAGACCAAGCATGAGCGTATGTCGCATATGTATCAGAAGGATGATTTTTAATTTTCTTTGATACAAATCCTCCTCTGACCTTTTAACTTAATCCCTCCAAACCTCCCTTTTCCAAAGGGAGGCTTTTTCCCCTCTTTTTCAAAGAGGGGGTTAGGGGGAGATTTAGATTGTCATCGAAAAAATCTGATTCTCCGGTATTTTGCGCTTCAGTCTCAGGTCAAACGCCATACAGATATTGCGTACAAAAGGTTTGCCTTTTTCCAAAATCATGACTGATGAGTCATTAATTTGAATCAACTGATCCTGTGACATTTCCTCTAGCTGATCTAATACCTCATCAATACCTGCAAACTGCATGCTCTTATCTGCCCAAGATGTAGCGAAGCCACACATCAGATTGAGAATATGCTGGCGAATAATCAGGTCTTCTGATGTGAGTATATGTCCTTTCAATACCGGGATTTCATTCTGTTCCAGACATGCATAATATTCTTCAATGGTTTTGACATTCTGAGCAAAGCTGTACCAGCTGTCACTAATCGATGAAATACCGAGACCAATCATCACTTGGGTTTTGGAGGCGGTATAGCCCATAAAATTACGGTGTAAAGAGCCGTCTTTAAAAGACTGATACATGCTGTCGCTTTCCAGCGCAAAGTGATCCATGCCAATTTCATGATAGCCCTGCGCCAGCAGCTTCTTTTTACCCTCTTCATAGCACTGGCGTTTAATGTCATCTTTGGGCACATCAGCATCTTTAAAGCCGCGCTGACCATTGCCCTTGACCCAAGGTACATGCGCGTAGCTATACAAGGCCAAACGATCTGGCATGAGGGTATGGGTTTGACCAATGGTATGGAGTACATCCTGCAAAGTCTGAAATGGCAGACCAAAGACCAGATCATGCGAAATTGAGCTATAGCCAATTTCACGTGCCCATTCAGTTACCTGTTTCACATTTTCATAGGGCTGAATCCGGTGAATGGCTTTTTGCACGGTGTCATTATAGTCCTGCACGCCATAGCTGACCCGGCGAAAACCCAGCTCATACAAGCCTTGCAGATGCTCCTTTGTGGTATTGTTCGGATGTCCTTCAAAGCTGAATTCATGTTCAGCAGCGATCTCGGCTTTAGATAAAATCTCTTGAAGTAGCTGAGTTAAATGCTGAATCGAGAAAAAAGTGGGTGTCCCGCCGCCAAGGTGAATTTCCTTGATCACTGGCTTTTGTTCAAGTAATTCACAGTACAGATCCCATTCTTTCAGCACGGCCTGAATATAAGGCTGCTCGACTTCATGACGCTTGGTCACGCGTTTATGACAACCGCAAAAGGTACATAAACTTTCACAAAATGGCAGGTGGATATACAGGCTAATGCCTTCGGTCTGGTTTGATGCAAGAAAAGAACGTTTTAAGGTCTGCTTCCATTGTTCTAGAGCAAAGGGTTGATCTTCCCAATACGGTACAGTCGGATAGCTGGTATAGCGTGGGCCTGGAACATTGTATTTTTGAATGAGAGACATTGTCTGGACCGACATAAAATCCACCTATCGCTATCGAGAACTGATCCACAGATTGGGCATCTAGCTATTGTGTGAGGGCGAGTAAAAGAATTCAACCTAGCATCTCAGTCGGATTTAGTGAGCTTCCCGGCTCGGTTTTATCCTCTATTGAAACAATACTAGTCAGTTAAGCAATTAACTAGAATTTTCTTTTTAAATTCATGATGATATTTGAGCAATGGAAAAGTCATCCACAACTGTTTGAGGCAGGACTACATTAAAAAATGATTGTTTCTGCGACAAATTTACTCATGGGTGGTGGCTGACGAGTTTTGTGGATGATAAATGCCTTTGGTTACTTTGGGCGAAACCAAAGTAACAAGTAATATTGCAAGCATTTGATTTAAAAAGTTAAGACTCCGTCGTGAACAGATAAAAAGTTACAGAGTCTATTTCTAAACTCCTTAACTGACTGGTATGACTCCCTTGAAAGCCTTTTTAGATAGTTAGTATCGGGAAATACACCTTAATTTTTATGCTGTTTTATGCTTTGATGTAAGCTATCTCTATTTTCCCTGACGAGGGTTTTGATGCAGCATCCAACTTCTGCGGATATTCAACGCGTTCGCGACTTTCTCCTCGATTTACAGGCACGTATTTGTGCAGCACTGGAACAGCAGGAACGCACCGGTGGTGGCTCGGCCGAATTCGTCATTGATGACTGGGAACGCCCAGAAGGTGGCGGTGGCCGTTCCCGTGTACTGCAAAACGGCACGGTGATTGAAAAAGGCGGCGTGATGTTCTCGCATATCAATATTTCCAAACTCCCCGCTTCTGCGACTGAACGTCATCCACAAATTGCCGGTGCCAAAGCACAAGCCATGGGTGTATCACTGGTCATTCATCCAACAAACCCCAATGTTCCGACGTCGCATGCCAATGTGCGTCTGTTTGTGGCAGAAAAAGAAGGCCAAGATCCGATCTGGTGGTTTGGTGGCGGTTTTGACCTGACGCCCTTCTATCCAGATGATCAAGACGTATTGTCTTGGCATCAAACTGCGCATGATCTGTGTGCCCCATTTGGCGACGAGGTCTATACGGAACATAAACAGTGGTGTGATGATTATTTCTATCTGAAACATCGTGACGAACAGCGCGGTGTCGGTGGTCTATTCTTTGACGACCTGAACCAGTGGGATTTTGAAACCTGCTTTAAATATATGCAAGCTGTCGGCAATGGCTATTTGCAAGCCATTTTGCCAATCTTCCAGCGTAATCAGGACAAGCCCTATACGGAAGCACAGCGTGAATTCCAGCTCTATCGTCGTGGGCGCTATGTCGAATATAACCTGGTGTATGACCGCGGGACTTTATTTGGCTTGCAGACCGGAGGCCGGATTGAATCAATTCTGGTGAGTTTGCCACCGTTGACGGGCTGGTCTTATCGTCCAGAATGGGCTGCAGATTCAGCTGAAAAACGGTTGACAGATTACTACCTCAAACCAAGAGACTGGCTAAATGAATTAAAAGCCAAATAAAGACGCAGCTTAAGGTGCTCTCGCTTAGAGGGCACTGGCCTACAAATATATTTAGATACCTTTTTCAACCATAAAGCATCAAAACCTGCTCACGGCTTTCAATATGCTCCTGTATAGTAATAACTCAAATATAAGGATTTAGCATGCAGCTACGACGTTTAAACGCCTCCCTGATGATGCTCTGGATTTGCCTGGCGATGGCAGTCAGCTCAATTATCACGACTTTCATGACCCAGGACATGCTGGTAGATGGGGTTGCCATTAGTATCAGTATTATTACCATTATTGGGATCGTATTTAGCGGTGCTCTGGTTTTGACCGAACAAATTATTAAAACCTGTAATTCTTAAACCCTGTTTTAAGGCCTGTCACTTTTAAAAGCCAACTCACATCATTTTTCAACACTTTAGTCCATGTTCGATTTGACGTATATTGTTGCTGATTTCAGCACATGGACACTGTGAAATGAGCAAACAATTTGCTGTGGTTGGCAACCCGATTGAACAATCACGTTCTCCAGAATTGCATCATGCCTTTGCTGCCAAAACGGGCATTGACTTGACCTATACCAAACGTCTAGCACCTGTGGATGGCTTTAGCGCCAATATTCAGGAGTTCTTTGCCCAAGGCGGTCTTGGTATGAATGTCACCGTTCCTTTTAAAGAACAAGCCTATGCGCAGTGCCAGGTGCTGACCGAGCGTGCCCGTATTGCCGGGGCCGTGAATACCCTGTGGATGGAACAGGGGGTACTGCACGGTGACAATACCGATGGTCAAGGCTTGGTGGAGGCCATTCGTGCGCTGGACTGGCGTTTAGAAAATACCGACATTCTGATCATTGGAGCTGGCGGAGCAACCCGTGGCGTGATCTATCCTCTGGTGCAAGCAGGGGTAAAAAAAATCGTGATTGCGAATCGGACCTTGTCCCGTGCTGAACAGCTGATTTCAGACTTGAAAGAGGCTGTCCCGCAAGCAGAGCTGCAAGCCATGGCACTAAGCGATCTGGCAGGTGATTTTGATCTTGTGATTAATGCCACTTCCGCCAGTCTCAGTGGAGATGCCCTGATCCTGCCAGAAGCCTTACAGTTTAAACACGCCTATGAAATGGCCTATGGCAAGCCATCTACTTTCTTGGAGCAGGCCAAAGCGCGTGGTGTTCCAAGCGCTGAAGGCTTCGGCATGCTGGTGGGGCAGGCAATTGAATCTTTTTCAATCTGGAACGGGGTTAAACCAGCGCTAAAAGATTTTCTTTAAATAACCCAATACGATCAAAAGAGTCTGCGATCCCATTGCTGTCTCATAGTTGAAGTAACTCGGTTTAAGCTACGCGCGTGTGGCAGGGATGCCACACATTACCCATCACGACAGGAGGTCGTGTATGGGTAATAAGAGA
>CANQWW010000145.1 GCA_947627655.1 uncultured Acinetobacter sp.
CTCCAACAGCTGGATGCAGACACCGCAAGGTTTCATTATTGAAAATGGCATTATTCTGCCGCAAGACTGGTTTGCAATTGTATTTAACCCATCCTTCCCGTACCGACTCGCACATATGGGTGTTGCCGCCTTCTTGGTGTCTGCCTTACTGGTCGCCGGAACCGCGGGCTGGCATTTACTGCAAGGCCGTCGTGATACTTTGGTAAAAAAATCATTTTCTATGGCCATGTGGATGATTTTGGTCCTGGCTCCCTTACAAGTATTAATTGGCGACTTTCATGGCTTGAATACAGGCAAGCATCAGCCTGCCAAAATTGCCGCGATTGAAGGGCATTGGGAAACCAACCGTGGTGAAGGCATGCCGCTGTATCTGTTTGGTATTCCGGATATGGAAGCTGAGGAAACCAAATATGCAATCGGTATTCCTAACCTGGGCAGCCTGATTCTGACACATAGCATGGATGGAGAAGTACAGGGGCTGAAAGATTTTGCACCCGAAGACCGTCCAAATTCATTGGTGGTGTTCTGGAGTTTCCGGATCATGGTTGGACTGGGCATGCTGATGGTATTGATGGCTATTGCAGGCTTATGGCTACGTAAAACCGGCAGATTCTATGAAGCACCATGGTTTCACCGTTTTGCTTTCCTGATGGGGCCTTCAGGGTTTATTGCCTTGCTGGCAGGCTGGTTTACCACTGAAGTTGGACGTCAGCCTTGGTTGGTGTATGGCGTGATGCGCACTGCAGATGGTTTATCGCCTGTGTCGGCAGAACAGGTTGGCTTGACGCTAATTATCTTTGTGCTGGTGTACTGTGTAGTCTTTGGCGTGGGAATCTATTACATGCTGCGTATGATGTATAAGGGACCCGAGTTTATTCATTCTCAGCCACATACCGAGGGTGAAGTCATTCGCGCTTCCAAGCGCCCAATGAGTACTTTTGATGATGAAGAGGATTCAACATCAAACCGTATGGAGCGTGATCAGGAGAATAAGAAATGATTGACTTGTCATTGATTTGGATTGTGATCATTGCCCTGGGCGTACTGATCTATGTGGTATTGGATGGTTTTGACCTTGGCATCGGTATTCTGTTCCCGTTCTTCAAGGACTCTCAGGAGCGCGATGTCATGATGAACACAGTCGCACCGGTCTGGGATGGTAACGAGACCTGGATGGTACTTGGCGGTGCCGGATTATTTGCGGCCTTTCCCTTGGTCTATTCGACGGTGCTCTCAGCCCTGTATATGCCGATTATCTTGATGGTGATTGCACTGATTTTTCGTGGTGTCGCCTTTGAGTTCCGCTTTAAGGCACATCGAGGTAAACACTGGTGGGATCTGGCCTTTATTGGCGGTTCGATTGTGAGTTCTTTTTTGCAAGGGGTTATTCTCGGTGCCTATATTCAGGGCATCGAAACCACCAACGGCATTTATAGTGGGGGCGGACTCGACTGGCTGACTCCATTCTCACTTTTTACCGGTGTTGGTGTGGTGGTGCTCTATGCGACGCTAGGTTGTGGCTGGTTAATTTTTAAAACCGATCATGACTTGCAGAACCGAATGTTTCAGCTGATGCCGAAAATGATTATTGCCTTATTGCTGATTTTTGCTGCGGTCAGCCTATATACCCCTTTGGCACATGCTGAGATTGCCGAACGCTGGTTTAGTCAACCGCAGATTTTCTATTTTAGTCCGGTACCGATTTTGGTATTACTGTTTACTTTCCTGGCTTTGCGTGCCTGTCAACAGCGTAAAGAATTTGCACCATTTATTTATACCCTGGCGCTGGTGGTCTTGGCCTATAGCGGATTCTTAATTAGTCTCTGGCCATATATCATTCCGCCGACAGTGACTATTTGGGAAGCGGCTGCACCAGAAAGCAGTCAGTTGTTTACCTTGATTGGTGCCTTGATTCTGATTCCGATCATTCTGTTCTATACCGGACTGTCCTATTGGGTGTTCCGTGACAAAGTGCGGGTGGGAGATGATGGTTACCATTAAACAGGAGAACTGCAGATGAAACTTAAGCAGGCAGGGTGGTTTATTGTGCTGTGGCTTGGCGGTTTCCTGAGTCTGGCGATTGTTGCTGGCTTATTCCGCTTGCTGGTTCAGCTGGCCTACTAAGCTGCTCTAAATAAAAAAAACCTCCATTCGTGGAGGTTTTTTAACGCTATTATTCATGCTTCGAATAGGCTGTTGTACTCAGGCATAAGGGGAAATTAAGGATTCAACACGCTTGTGACACTGAAGAAAATTAAAGCTCTTTCCAAATCGTGTTTTCATCTTTAAGTGCAACAGTAAAGTTAAACTGGTTGTCTGTAGTCACCAGCAGGCCGGTTGGAGTCTGCATCACTACTTTTAGAACTGTGCCTTCTTCAAAAAAAATGGGCGCACAGTTTTCTTTTTCCAGGGTAATCGGCTTGAGTAGTTCGATTACAGAGCTTTCCATGATTTAACTCCCCACAGTTAGATATTTTATTTTATTTAAGAATAACATATTTTCTTATTGTATTTTAACTATACGCTGAAAAATGCCATGCAGCTTCAAGACCTTGACTAATGGCCAATCATTTAAATCAAGCGTTTGATCCGCCGTCGCGTATGACTGATGTCGCCGTATATAAGCTTCTTGCCAGAGATCTGGTGCATAAATTAAAAGAGAGATCAGATCAGCACTGTCCCATTGTCCCATAGTTAGTTGAAGTGATAAGGTTTAAGCGACGCGTGTGTGACGGGGATGCCACACATGACCCATCCTTGTGCTGCGTTTTAAAGCAGTGCTTAAAATGGCTCAGAACGTCGTGTATGGGGAATAATAGACTTTTCTTGCGAACTCAAAATATATTTTGAGTTCTCATTGGGGTCTTTCCAAAGTAGGGTTTTGCCTGCACAAAACCATTGAAACTTTTAAACAAAATATGAGGCTGTATTTTCTCAACTATAAATATCAATAAATTTCATATGGTTAAATAAATCTCTCGTCGCTTTTATTGCTTAATACAAGCTTGGTTAAAATTGTGAGACAGCCATGATATCAGAGACATTTTCACGCTATGAACGCCGTGATTTGTTCTCTTTACTTAGCAGCAGGCTAAAATAACGTGTTTTCAGAAAGATAATATTGAATAATACAGCAGCATTTACACTGAGCTTTGCTGCAGTCTTGCATAAAAAAACCGTGAATTTTGACCTGTGGTCGACCAAGAATAAGGAGCATGCAAAGGACATGTTTAAGTCTTTTTTTCCAAAACCTGTCTGGTTTTTCAGTAGCCTGGTGCTGTGGTTTTTTATCAACCTGGCGATCTGGCATACTGGTGGCTCAAGCTGGGGAAGTTATTTCGGATTTAGCGACGGCTATCATGAGGCCACATTGGCGATTGATATCAGCCGTTTCTGGTCACAAAAATTCTTGTGGTTCTATCTCTGGTTTATTGCTGCAACCGCACTTTTTGCCGCTTTCTGGTATGCGGTTGACCGGCATCCCTGGCAGCGCTGGTCGGTATGGGGCTCGGCATTTATCCTGTTTAATATCTGGTTTGGTGTCCAGGTCAATGTGGTCCTGAATGAATGGTACAGTCCGTTTTATGATCAGATTCAAAAAATGCTCACCAGTGGTGGCGGTGATGTCACTTTGCTTTATCAGGGCGCGATAACCTTCATTTATATCGCGATGATCTATGTCACCCTGGCGGTGTTTAATATGTTTTTCGTTAGCCATTATGTGTTTCGCTGGCGTACCGCCATGAATGACTATTACACCGCATTTTGGCAAAAACTGCGGCATGTTGAAGGCGCTTCACAGCGTATCCAGGAAGATACCATGCGTTTTGCACGCAGCACCGAAGAACTCGGGGTTTCCTTTATTGAATCTTTTATGCTGCTGATGGCTTTCTTGCCGGTACTTTATCAGCTGTCCAGTCATGTCACTATTTTACCGATCGTGGGTCATGTTGAGCATGCCTTGATGTGGGCTTCTCTGGGCTGGGCAATTCTGGGCACGGTGGTGCTGATGATTGTGGGGATGAAACTGCCAGGCCTTGAATTTAACAACCAGAAAGTCGAAGCAGCCTACCGTAAAGAACTGGTATATGGGGAAGATCATGCCGATCGTGCCCAGCCGCTGACACTGCAAGAACTGTTTGGCCGGGTACGCTGGAACTATTTCCGCCTGTATTTCCATTATGCTTATTTTAATATGGTGCGGATCTGGTACTTGCAGCTGGATAATATCTACGGTCTGTTTGTACTCTTCCCAAGTATCGCCGCAGGGGCGATTACCCTGGGGCTGATGATGCAGATCTTGAATGTCTTTAACAAGGTGCGAGAATCCTTCCAGTACCTGATTTTATCTTGGCCCAAGATTATTGAATTGCTGTCGATTTATAAACGTTTAAAAGCTTTTGAATCACATTTGGATTAAGTCAGCACTGTTTTTTTAATGATACCAGCCATTCAGGCTGGTCTTTTTTGAGGCCTACCACGGATTGGCCGCAGTATCCGATGAATGGTCAATTTTAGCCGGAATATTTGTAAAACCTCCCCATTTAGGGATATTCAGTGAAGATTCGCTTGACTAGAATCCTAAGGGCCAAATGCATTTGGCACTTAATTTTCAGCCCTCAGGCGTATCAAAATAATAACTGTACGTTAGTGAAAATTAAGTATTTTACAGCTCAAAAGCTGTTGGCTGGTCAAGGGAGAGTGGTTTGCTGTGCAAGTATAAAAGCTCAACCCAGCACAACAGCCGAGTGACCAAAGAAGTATGCGTTTGCTTCTTTGGTCTTTTTTCGTGTGCAGTGTTCATCTGAAAGCATTCTGTTTTACATTAATAATAGTGCAAAGTAGTTCAAAAAATAAACATCTGATTGTGTCATATATATCATTTTAATACTTTTAATATATTTAAATAATTTTGTTTATCAGGGGTTTGTGTTTGGTGTTTGCCCGTTTTTGCATTATGTTATGGGCATGCTTTAGTTTGAGATATTGGACGTGAAACTGAAAGTAGTACTGCTCACAATAATAACAATGGGCCTGGCTGCGTGTAATGGAATGCCGCATAATAAAAAAACCATCTTACATCCTTACCATAGTCCACAGGAACTGATCGCAAAAAGAGCGCTGAATCAGCCCGATGGGCAGGCCAAAGATTATATCTATGTCTGGGGAGCGAATCAGAAACAGAACAGCACTCAGGCCATGTATCCACGCTCGATCCTGACCCAGTACTGTCATGAACAGGGTGGCAAATTCTCTTTAATGTATAAAAGCCAGCTGAGTCTGGTGCGTGAGAGTACCCAACGTAAACGGTTGAGTGCGAATCGTGGGGTCACTCAAGGCATCGGGGCTTATAAATGCCATATGGGTGATCTGACGGAAAGCTGGATCGTTTCTGTGGAGCCGATTTCAGAACGTCAGCTGGATAAAACCAGTCAGACTCGCAGTGTGCGATTGCTCACCCGATTGATGAATGCAGCTCAGGTGAAAAGTTTTTATCAGCCTGTGCATAAGGCGACAATGGCTATGGAGAAAAAAACCACAGTCGCTGCTAAAGCTGCAACGCCAGTAAAAACACCGGCAGTAAAAAATGACCTAAAAGAATCCGCACGCAAAGAGCAGGAGAAAAAAGAACTAGAGAAAAGAGCCTTAGAGCAAAAAGAACTGGAGAAAAAAGCAGCAGATAAAAAGCTGCTAACGGCGACCAGTAAACCTGTAACAGTAGCAGTTGAAACACCCCAGCAACAGCAAATGAAGCTGTATGTGACGGCACGGCGTGATATTAACAGTGCCAGAAATCTGAACAATGCCTGTAATAATGCCCAGCGCGCCTATAACTATGGTAAGCAGCAAGGCACAGAAGGAACTAGAGTCTATACTGAGTCGGGCATGTTGGTGGCACGTTGTCTCACCAGTATCTCGGCTTATAGCAATCGTTTTCCAAATGCCAAAGGTCAGGCCAAACGGATTCTGAATCATCTGGCAACACAATATAATCATTCAGGGGCCAAGAATATGCTGCGACAGTTAAATTAGCTGTTATTAATATAAGTTGAAAATGAAAAAATGCGCCAGAATTTAACCGGTAAAAGCCGGATATGTTTTAGATTTACTGTGCAATTTTAGGTTAATTTTACAGAGTTATAACAGGCAGTTATGCTAGAGACGTGATACAAATGAACCGATTGATATAATTCCACATCAGGTTGGAAAAGGAAGTTGTTATGGCTCAAAGTTCATTACCTCGTTTACGTTCATTGCTCCTCGGTGCAACCTTATTGGGTGCAGCACAAGTGAGTATGGCCAGTCCTGCTGTAGATCAGCTGAGTGACTGTTTGGTAAA
>CANQWW010000146.1 GCA_947627655.1 uncultured Acinetobacter sp.
CTCTACCGACTGAGCTATTGGAGAATCTGAAAGCGATTATAGAGGGATTTTGCAAGGGGTCAAGGAACTTTTGTGAAAAAAATTATAAAATTAGCTTGAGTGTTTTAAAAATAATCTAAAGCAGCACAGAATAAAGGCTTTGGTTATAATTTGTTTGAATTTTAAGTCTTTTTTGTAGAAAGGGAAGCTCAATAAATCTGGAGACGAAAGGCCTATTCTGGGAGGATAAAAGAAACGAAATGCAAAATAACAGCCATAAAAAAACCCACTTCGCAATGAGTGGGTTTTTCAAGAATTTTGGCTCTCCCACCTGGGCTCGAACCAGGGACCTGCGGATTAACAGTCCGTCGCTCTACCGACTGAGCTATGGGAGAATAGATTGGCTCTCCAACCTGGGCTCGAACCAGGGACCTGCGGATTAACAGTCCGTCGCTCTACCGACTGAGCTATTGGAGAATCTGATGCGCATTTTAGGCAGGAAAAGTAAGCCCGTCAACTCATTAATTGAAAGAAATGAAACGTTTGCTTTATAAATATGCGTTTATAAGCTAAAAATTAAAAAATCACCCATAAAGGGTGATTTTTTTAAGGCAGGAAATAAAGAATTATTTCTCAACACCAGCAGCTTGACCTGCATATTTTGCGTTAGCGTAGTCCCAGTTTACCAGGCTCTCTAGGAAAGTAGAGATGTATTTAGGACGCGCGTTACGGAAGTCGATGTAGTAAGCATGCTCCCAAACGTCAATTGTCAACACAGCAATTTTACCATGCGCCATTGGGGTGTCGGCGTTAGAAGTTTTAAGGATTGACAGGTTGCCATTTACTTCATCAGCAACTAACCACGCCCAACCTGAACCGAATTGAGTGGTTGCAGCAGCAGCAAATTCTTCAGCGAATTTTTCATAAGAACCAAACGCTTCATCAATTTTAGCAGCTAAAGCGCCAGTCGCTTTACCGCCACCGTTTTTAGCCATACAGTTCCAGTAGAACGTGTGGTTCCATACTTGAGCAGCGTTGTTAAATACGCCTGCTTTAGATGCGTCACCTGCAGAAGCAAGGATAATTTCTTCTAGCGTTTTACCTTCAAGCTCAGTACCTGCGATTAGGTTGTTCAGGTTCACTACATAAGTGTTGTGGTGCTTGTCGTGGTGGTATTCTAAAGTTTCTTTGCTGATGTGTGGAGCAAGATCTTCGTAGCCATATGGCAATGCTGGTAAAGTAATCGTTGTCATGTTTTCAATTCCTTGCGATTAAGCTGGGTTTTAGAAGTGCCTTTATTGTAAATGATTCTATCGACAATAGGGCAGTCTTTTAATACACAAAATATGCAAAAAACTTCAGTACAAGACATGGACGATACACAGCCGCAGCTTCACATTTTTTGCCTGAGATTTTCTAAGGCTTAAAAGGTTGAATAGCGCGGCTGCTCAGTGAGGCAGACCGTCGGCCTACCTCATCAGGTTAAGCTTGTAAGGCTTCTTGATATCGGCGATTGACCTCATTCCAGTCTACGACATTATAAAAGGCCGCGATATATTCCGGACGGCGGTTTTGATATTTTAAATAATAGGCATGTTCCCAAACATCCAGACCTACAATAGGAATATTGCCATGCATGAGTGGAGAGTCCTGGTTGGCACTACTTTCCACAATCAGTTTTTTTTCAGGTGTCACACTCAGCCAAGCCCAGCCGCTGCCAAAACGGCTAATGGCTGCTTTGGTAAATGCATCTTTAAAAGCATCAAAACCACCAATATCTTTGTCAATGGCTGCTGCGACCGGCCCATTCGGATGACCGCCGCCTTGCGGACTCATGACAGTCCAGAACAGAGAATGGTTGGCATGGCCACCGCCATTATTAATGACATTGTTTTTCAATTCATCGGGGAGCGAATTGACTTGAGCGACCAGCTGTTCTACAGACAGTTTCTCCCATGGCGTACCTTCAATTGCACCATTAATATTATTGATATAGGTTTGATGATGCTTGCTATGGTGAATCTCCATAGTTTTAGCATCAATATTCGGCTCATGTGCATCATAGGCATAGGGCAGTGTAGGTAAGGTATAAGCCATTGCTCGGATTCCTTTTTTCCAGATTAAAGTGAAAATCGCACAGTGAATAAAAAACCTATTTATTATTCATATAAAAGTAAATGAGAATCAATATGTTTTTCATTTACTTTTGTTGGCTTTAAGAATAAGCACAATTTTAGTCATGTAGACGGATGCATACTGTTTTGAAATAGAGAGCAGTGGAGTAGAGGATGCAACTGAGGCGATGAGGATGTTTCTAGTATGCGTCATCTAAAAGATGAACAGCTGTGTGACCTGCACAGGCGACTTGAGCAGCCCGTGCAGTTTAGTCTCATAGCTTTAAATCGGGTTATTTAATTCAAAATAATGAGACTCAATATTGAACTGTTCTGAAATCGCTTTTGCCAGTCGTTGAACCCCATATCTTTCTGTCGCATGATGTCCACAGGCATAATAATGCAGGTTTAACTCTTGTGCTTCATAGAAAGTACGTTCCGACACCTCGCCAGAAATATAGGCATCGCAGTTTTGTGCCGCGGCTTTATGAATATAGTCTTGTGCACCACCCGTACAGAAGCCAACTTTCTGGATTTCGGTCTTGTCTGCAGCTAAATGAATCGCATCAAAACCTAATTTTTCCGAAACAAAAGTTTTGAACTGTTCAGGACGCATTGCCTGTTGCAGGTAGCCGATATTGCCAATTGGACGTCGTTCATTCGGATCGAGTGCTTCGATATTTTCCAGCGCTAACAAGTCGGCAATGGCTGCATTGTTGCCCAGAGTCGGGTGACTATCGAGTGGTAAATGATAACCCACCAAGGAAATATCATTTTTGATCAAAGACCGGATACGCTGACCACGCATTCCGGTAATCGGGTAGGCTTCACCTTTCCAGAAATAGCCATGATGCACCAGTAACATGTCAGCACCTTGAGCAATCGCTGCTTCAATTGCACTTTGCGATGCCGTTACCGCACAAAGAATTTTATTCACCTCTGGTGTGCCTTCAATCTGCAAACCATTTGGAGCATAGTCCTTAAATTCAGAGGCGGCTAAAGTCTGGTCACACCACTGAATAATATCCTGTAATTTCGCCATAATTTTCTCTTAAATCTTGAAATTGCCCTCATCAAAACATATTTTGAATTGTAACTAAAGCAGCACAAATCTCTTTTGCATTTTTTATGTTTAGTTTTGTGTTTCGCTTTACAATAGATCACAAATTACTTAGTCATCAACGAATTAAAAAATTTTAGAGGATAATAACGTGCGTCGTACCTTTACATGGTTACCTTGGGTGTTGTTAATCTTGGTGATCATCATTTTTCTTGGCTGGAATCAGCTGCAAAAGCCCAAGGCTCCTGTTGCACCTGATGGTGTGAAGATGCCCGCAGAGAAAGTTGAACCACTGATCGATACTTCACGTGCAGGCGGAGTGGTGTCTTATACAGCTGCGGTAAAGGTGGCAGCACCCGCTGTTGTGAATATCTTTACGACGCAAAAAGTCAAAAGACAAGATAACCCGCTATTGAATGACCCGGTTTTCCGTGAGTTCTTCGGTGATCAGCTGCCGGAACAATTTTCTCAAGCTCCGAATGAAAATAGTTTGGGCTCAGGTGTCATCGTGCGTGCTGATGGCTATATCCTGACAAATAACCATGTTATTGCGCAGGCCGATCAGATTATTGTGGCACTGAATGATGGTCGTCGTTCAGAGGCAAAAGTTATTGGTACTGACCCGGATACTGATCTGGCAGTGATTAAAATCGAGCTGGATAAATTGCCGGTTTTGCCATTTAAACTCAGTGGCAATGAAGTGGGTGATGTGGTATTGGCGATTGGTAACCCATTTGGTGTTGGTCAAACGGTAACCCAGGGGATTATTTCCGCGACTGGGCGTTCTGACCTGGGAATTAATACCTATGAAGACTTCATCCAGACCGATGCGGCAATTAACCCGGGTAATTCAGGTGGCGCCCTGATTGACGTGGCAGGTAACCTGATTGGTGTGAATACTGCGATCTTCTCCCAATCTGGCGGTTCATTGGGTATTGGCTTTGCGATTCCGGCCAGAATCTGTCAACAGGTCATGAATGCGATTCTGAAAGATGGCCGTGTGGTTCGTGGCTGGTTAGGCATCAGTTTGTTGCCTTCGCAGCATAATGAGGTCACTCAAGCCATAGAGCAGGGTGTTTCTGTGGCAGATGTCTTGCCAGATGGTCCTTCTGCCAAAGCCGGTATTCAGCGTGGTGACAAGATTTTAAAAGTGAATAACGAGCAGATTACCTCGGCCTCACATCTGATTAATTATGTTGCGCTGCAAGAACCAGGCAGCAAGATTCAGATTGAAGTTGAACGGGATGCGAAGAAGTTAAACCTTGAAGTGGTGGTGGGTGAACGTCAAACTCAGCAGAATGCTTCATCGCAATATATTCCATTACCGCGATAAGTTTTATCTCGTACAAAAATCCCTCATATGAGGGATTTTTTTATTTGTCGATTAGAAGTATCTAATAGATATGAATAGCCTAAGCACAGATGATGCAATCGATTCTATTTAAATCATTTTAATGTTTTAACCCTGTTGATGTGCTTGATAATCCTGAATCACTTCCAGTGCTGCACGAAAGGCTTCCTGAGCAGCAGGGGCGCCGCAATAAGGCAGGCTGTGGAGTAACACTTCCTGAATTTCCTCAACACTGGCGCCGTTGTTCAACGCCCCCCGAATATGGCCTTTCAGTTCAGTTGGACTTTTTAGTGCAGTCAAAAAGGCAATGGTAATTAAAGAACGGTATTTACGGGGCAATACACCTTCACGTTGCCAGGTTGATCCCCAGGCATGTTCATTAATCCAGTCCTGTAAAGGTTGAGTCAGTGGGACAGTATTCTCCTGAGCACGTTTGACAAAACTTTCGCCCATGACTTCAGTACGGACTTTTAAGCCATTTTCATAATCTTGTTGTGACATTATTTTCCCTCAGTTTTATTTTGCATTTAGCTTAGCGCTTTTAACTTAAAAGACTATCGTGCAATGGTCTTAGAAAATGGCATAAATACCCGTGCAAGGTGAATCAATTAAAGGGCTAAAATAAAAAACAGGCAGAATAAAAAAGTTTATTCCGCCAGAGAAGGTAAGGCTAGTGCAGTTTAATTCTTGCTTTTATGGTGCAGTTTGATGAGAAGGCGCGCTTTGTTCGGAGGTATCGGTACCAGTGGCATCCGCTTTGGCAAGATGAGGATTTTCCAGCTCTAAAACTTGCTGCAAATGCAGATCGAAAACATCAGTGAGCATACTGTCATAGCGGCGTGCATTGTACTGGCGTAATTGCTCTGCCTCTTCTACAGTGATAAAGCCTTGCTGCAAGGCATCCTCCACATGCTCAGCAAAACTGAGTCCTTTAAACTGACTTTTGTTTTCTGCTTTCTTAAAACGATCCCAAAGCTGTTCGATGTCCAGTAGCATGGCAAAAGTTGCCTCCATCCGACCATTCACATCATTTTCATCGGTACTATAGTACACATGCTTTTTCAGTACATTCCGGAAAGCATTATCCTCCATCATTATATTGGCGACTTCCTGTTTCAGGCGGTCAGTCGGTTTGCTCACAGGGCGACCCAAAGGGAAGCAGATTAGTTTCACAAGTCCCGCTGCAATACCGACCGGGAAATTCGCAAACAGGTCATAAAAGGCTTCTTGCGCAGTATATAAGGACTTCTCTACAGCCAGTTGGGCATGCAAACGCTCCGCTTCAGTCTTTTTACTGTGCTCAAAGAATTTCAGAATCGCAGAAGCAATAAACAGATGGGCATGGATATCTGCCAAACGTCCAGAGAGCATTTCCTTGCGTTTAATATCACCTGCTAATAAACCTAAACACATATCAGCAGTTAAGGCAAAGTTAGCACTAAGCCGATTAATGACTTTGTAATAGGGGCGGGTAAAATCAACGGCGCTTTGTGGGGCTGCACCTGAGCCACCGGTAAATGCATAAGCAAATGAACGTGCAGTGCGGTTAAAGGTATAACCCAGATGCTTGAAGAGTAGTTCATTAAAGCTGTTTAGGGCTGAGTCACGATCCTCGGATTGTAATAGCTGCAGTTCCTCATACAGGTAAGGATGGCAACGCATTGATCCCTGACCAAAGATCATTAAGGAGCGGCTTAGAATATTGGCGCCCTCAACGGTAATCGACACAGGAATGGCCTGATAATTCAAGGCCAGGAAGTTGCGCGGCCCCATCTGGATGGCACGACCCCCGACCA
>CANQWW010000147.1 GCA_947627655.1 uncultured Acinetobacter sp.
GAAAAAACCGGCTGGCTGGTCTTCAGCTAAAAATAAAGTACCAATCGGACTGATGGTTGGATATCCTGCTGCTGTCATGGTAGAGATTGAGCAATGCATCGCCGTGCGCTGGCTATCAGCGACCACCTTACGGATTTTTAGCCAATCTAGAGGCTGAATCGTATTCATCATTCTTCTCGACTCTTATTCTTATTGCGCTCAATATAGCATGGTGTACATGTCACTTAAGCCTGTTGACTGCGACTGGCCCTTCATCCCGATCTATTTTTTCTCATGCAGAGACACATAAAAAAAGGGCAATTAATTGCCCTTACTATCACAGGAAATAGATAAAATTAACCATCATATTCCACATAATCCCATAAATTTAAACAGGATTTAATATCACGGCGGATATTGGGCAATAGAGGCAACAATATGCCATCAATCCATAAACTTAGGGCCTGAGCAGATAATAACTGCTGCTGTTCATCTACCAATTGTGCACCTTTTACCACCACCAGTGTTTCCACATTGGCCTCGGTTTCTATGCCTTTAAACAGGACTTGCAGATCATAGCCAGAATCCTGAATCAGCCATTCCAGTTCAATCTGAATATTTTTATTGGATTGAATAATGGCTTGACCTTCGATGCTATCGTGATCTGAAATACAGTCATGCTCGACCCGGATTTTGGCGAGAAACCATTCCTGTCCAGAGAGCTCTTGGAGGGTTTTGGTCGGGGTGAGAATATCGCTTAACTTAAACTGGCGGCTTAAATCAAAAAATTGCATGGGAGTAGGGCGAAAATTTTCGCAGAAAACTAGAAAAGTATAATTTTAAGGCAATCTGCTGCTGAGGTACACATAAGTTGTTCATTGATCGAATAAATGTATAACACATGAGTAAAATTCGATTTATTCGCTTTTATCTTGCAAAATCAACTTGTAGAAAAATGTATTTGTCATTCATTTGTCATCACATAATCCATTCAGCTGGAAAAACTGTCACCAGATCCATCATAAAGCGTTGGAACTTTGTGGTTTCAGGGTCATGAGGATGTTCAATACGCTGACCATCAGATTGATAATCAATCCAGAGAATCTCCCCCTGATGATCTAATTTTAGCTGATAGGCAATGCGCGGTAGATACTGATCTAAGGCGGTTGAAATTTCATCTTGAAGCTGGTCGGATTCCACCACCAGACCGACTTCTGTATTCAGTCGTGCAGAACGTGGATCAAAATTAAATGAGCCAATAAAGACCAAGTCATCTGCGTCAAAGAATTTGGCATGCAAACTGGAGCTATTCTTATTTTTGGCTGGAATGACATTTCCGGTCAGCTTCTCATACCAGGTGCGTTCCGGGCGTTCAATATAAGGTTTAAACTCCCAGATCTCGATCCCATTTTTCAATAACTGCTGCCGATACTGCTGATAATAGGCGTGTACGACAGGCACATCATTGGCCAGAAAAGAGTTGGTGACCACCCGGATGTTTAAGCCATCTTTTGAACGTTGGCTGAGATAGTCGGTACCCCATTGGGTGGGCACAAAATAGGCAGAGACCAGTTCCAGATGGTCTTTGGGCTCACCCATCAAATTGAGCATTTGGGTATAAATAAAATCTTCATTTTGTGCATTGGGGCGGGCTTTGTTGGGAGTGTCGGCAACAAAATGTGCTTTGGCCCATCGGACCGGACGGGCTTGTAATTGTTTGGTCACTTCCGCCTCGGCAAGCTGGATTTTCTGCTGGGTGCGCTGGGTCATTGTACTGTTGTGGGCAAATTTCTGTCGTAACTGTGATAGCCGCTCTCCCTGCGGTTGTTGATTTAAAACCTGCTGTATGTTGTAGCTTAGATCATCATTCCAGAAAGCAAGAAAGCTTTGATTAGCATCCGCAACGGCATCCCCGGCAAAGAATATATCGACATCGCTAAACTGAAAATTACTACTGGCTTCAAAATATTCACTGCTAATATTGCGTCCACCCGTCACCGCAACACTGCCATCAGCAATAATCAGTTTGTTATGCATACGGTGGTTGATCTGCTTTAAGCGCAAACCATAATCCAGTACACGGAAATGACGAAATTTATAAGGATTAAACAGCTTGATCTCAATATTGGGATGTTGAGTCAAAGCCAAGAGCTGCTGGTCCAGCTGCGTACCATTCTGGTCATCAATTAATAGACGGACTTTCACGCCACGATCCGCAGCTTTGAGTAACTGTGACAGCATCAGGTTGCCAATAAAATCATCATTCCAGATGTAATATTGCAGATCAAGATGCGCTTTGGCTTGATTAATGAGATGGAGCCGTGCGGCCATACTCATAAAACCATCATAGAGCGGCAAATACGCAGTCAGGCCATTTGCAATATTCTGTTGGGAGGGTGCATGGGTAATCCAGTGTTCAGCATGCACCGTCACAGATTCTGACTGGAGAGAGGTGTTGGTTGGAAGATCACAAGCGGATAAAAGTATGCAGAGGCTAGACAAACTGATACAAAGGACATAATTTCGCTGAGTCATTGAGTTTCCAAAAATTATTTGGTTTTATTCTTCCTTGAATATGGATGTTAATGGTTGAATCTCAGAATGAAAAGAGGTTACTGTTAGTCATCTGTTAAATCAGCAAACAAAGGATAGTTTTACATGAAATCACGTGCAGCGGTAGCGTTTGGTCCAGGCGAACCATTACAGATTGTTGAAGTCGATGTCGCACCTCCTCAAGCAGGTGAAGTATTGGTCAAAATTAGCCATACCGGCGTGTGTCATACCGATGCTTTCACCTTGTCTGGTGAAGATCCTGAAGGCGTATTCCCGGCCATTCTGGGTCATGAAGGGGCTGGAGTGGTGGTTGAAGTCGGTGAAGGCGTGACCAGCGTTAAACCAGGCGATCACGTGATTCCACTATATACAGCTGAATGTGGTGAATGTCTGTTCTGTAAATCAGGTAAAACGAATCTGTGTGTGGCAGTACGTGCAACCCAAGGTAAAGGCGTCATGCCGGATGGCACCACTCGTTTCTCTTATAATGGTCAGCCAATCTACCACTACATGGGCTGTTCAACTTTCTCTGAATATACCGTAGTTGCTGAAGTTTCTTTGGCAAAGATCAATCCTGAAGCCAATCATGAGCATGTGTGTCTGCTCGGCTGTGGCGTAACCACTGGTATTGGTGCGGTGCATAACACTGCGAAAGTTCAGGAAGGTGATACGGTTGCAGTATTCGGTTTAGGCGGTATTGGTCTGGCCGTAGTACAAGGCGCACGCCAAGCTAAAGCGGGACGTATTATTGCAGTCGATACCAATCCGGATAAATTTGAACTGGCGAAACAGTTTGGTGCCACAGATTTCTTAAATCCAAAAGACTATGACAAGCCTGTTCAGGAAGTGATTGTCGAAATGACGGGTTGGGGTGTCGACCATTCATTTGAATGTATCGGTAATGTTGATGTGATGCGTTCAGCGCTTGAATGTGCGCATCGTGGCTGGGGGCAGTCGGTAATTATTGGTGTGGCAGGCGCAGGGAAAGAAATTTCTACTCGTCCATTCCAGCTGGTGACAGGCCGTAAATGGATGGGAACGGCATTCGGTGGCGTTAAAGGTCGTTCGCAGTTACCAGGCATGGTTGAACAGGCAATGCAGGGTGATATCGAACTGGAGCCTTTTGTGACCCATACCATGCCGCTTGAACAGATTAATGATGCTTTTGATCTGATGCATGAAGGTAAGTCTATCCGTACTGTGATTAATTTCTAATCGATTCTGTATATAAAAAAGCCGGTATTTACCGGCTTTTTTATTTTTAAAATCCAGCTACATTTACCGTATAGAGCAGCACAAAGTCTCACTGAATCTGCACAAGCTTACCAAGTACCTTACATTTCCAGCCTTTATAGTAAAAAGTACATATAACTTTTAGATGCTGTACACAGCATATGAAATAAAAAGGATAAGGAAGAATACTATGTCAAATCATGATTTAAATCGTGAAAATTTAAAAAATGCACCTAAAAAAGTACGTGATGATTTGAATATTGACCCAATTAGTGGAGAGCCGGGGGGCACATCTGGTAGGCACTGGAATCGGTGCGGCTGGAGGTGCTGCTGCAGGCGCAGCAGTGGGTAGTGTGGCTGGTCCTGTGGGTGCTGCGGTCGGAGGCGTGGTAGGCGCCGTAGCAGGCGGCTTGGTCGGTAAAAATGTCGGTGAAGCAGTGAATCCAACAGCAGAAGATACTTACTGGCGCGAAAATTTTGTCCATCAACCTTATTTTACTGCAACACGCGCTCAATATAGCGATTTAAATTATGATCGTGACTATGATCGCGCTTACCGTTTAGGATATGAACAGCGGCATGCCTATGATGAGCACACTCATTTTGAAGATGCGGAAGCTGATTTAAAGTTGAAATGGGAACAAATGAAAGGTGAATCTCGTTTGACTTGGGAGCAGGCCAAATATGCAGTACGTGATGCCTGGAATCGTGTATCCCGTTAAGTTTAAGCTTATCAATACTAAACCCGACTCAAGAGCGATTTCAGCTTTTTGTCTGATTAGCACTGAATCTAAGTCGGGTTAACTTTTGCATCCATAAGTAAAAGTATGTAGATAAATAAATATTTTTTTATTTTTAACCCTTGTCAAAAGTATATAGAGCGCGTATTTTAAAAGCATATTCACATTTTATGAATAACCTAACATGTTAAAGCAACCTGTAAATTCAAACGCATATTTTTATTTCTGGCAGTTTAGATGATTGCCTGATCGCGTTCGGGCAAACAAAAGGTTGCCCACCCAGTTCATACCTGATCGGCAACCCTGATCAGGTTTTTTTATGCATGTTATTTTTTAATTTTTGGAGACAGCCATGACTTATTTTAACTATTCATACTTTAGCAACTTTTATTGGTTCTACTTTAACCAAATGATGAACCTTAGCACACAGACTCATAGACCCATAAAGCTCAAATAAAAGTTCGGACTGTATTAAGCAGTCCAAAGGATGAGAATCATGAATAGCGTTATTGCATCACTACAAAATAATACTGAAACACTGTTAAGCCTGCCGACACAATTGAAAGCACAGTTGCCATTGTCTCCACAATTAGCTGAACAGATTGCCGGTCAGCGTCAAACCATACAAAACATTCTCGAGGGCAAAGATCACCGCCTCATGGTGATTACCGGACCATGTTCTATTCATGATGAAAAATCAGCACTGGAATATGCAGAAAAACTAAAACACTTACAATCCCAAGTGTCTGATCAGATTTTTCTGGTGATGCGGGCGTATATTGAAAAACCGCGTACAACAGTAGGCTGGAAAGGCTTTCTTTACGATCCTGAACTAGACGGTTCATCTAACATGCAGCTGGGACTGGAAAAGTCTCGTGAACTTTATCTTAAGATTATTGAAATGGGCTTGCCGATTGCTTCGGAAATCTTAAGTCCCATGGCCACAGGTTATTTTGATGATCTGCTGGCTTGGGGCGCGATTGGGGCGCGTACCAGCGAATCGCAAATTCACCGTGAAATTTCCAGTCATATGCCGTATAGCATTGGTTTTAAAAATGGTACTGATGGCTCGATTCAGATTGCCTTAGATGCGATTCAATCAGCCTCCAATGCGCATCAATTTCTGGGGATGAACCAATCCGGTTTACCTTGTATTTTAAACTCTCAGGGCAATCCTAAAGCGCACCTGATTTTGCGTGGCTCAAATAGTGGTCCGAACTACCAGTTAGCTGAAATTGAGAACATTAAGGCTCAACACGCTATAGAGTTGCCTGCCTTGGTGATTGATTGCAGTCATGGTAACAGCTGTAAAAATCCATTATTACAGCCGGCTGTCCTGGAACAAATTGTGGCAGAACGCCTGCAGACTCAGGTTCGTGGCGTGATGCTGGAAAGTCATCTGGTGGATGGCAACCAGAAAATTTCTGGAGAGATGGTGTATGGTCAGTCAGTCACAGACGGATGTCTGGGTTGGAATAAAACCGAACAGCTGTTGCTTAGCATTGCTCAGCATTTATCGCTCCGCTGTCTAAAACGCAGTGCATAAACCTTTAAAAGCACTTTCTCTGACCTGGCTTGGTGAAAGTGCTTTTTATTTTTGAAGCTTAAAGTGGTTCTCGGTAAATTGAATTAACATAAAATAAATCACATAAATAAGGTGATAAATTTTATAAAATAAATAAAATCTGTTTGTGTCCTCTTATAAATCCCTACACAATTAAAAGACAATATATC
>CANQWW010000148.1 GCA_947627655.1 uncultured Acinetobacter sp.
ACCACGCATTTGGTTTTACTGGATACACTGCCGCTGACTCGCGCACCCAGTGCCTGAAGTAATTGAGTCGCTTCATCCCGTCCCATACTGCTTAAAGTTCCTGTCACCACCCAGCTTTCGCCATTCAGTGGTTGACGCGTAGGTGCAAGCGGCGCATCCCAGTGAATGCCAGCTGCTAACAAACGCTCTATGACTTCCAGATTATGCGATGCCTGGAAGAAGTCCAGAATCCACTCTGCGGTAATATCACCGACATCGGGGGTTTTCTTGAGTGCTTCGAGTTCTGCGTTACGCAATGCTTCCAGGGTCTGGAAAGTATTGGCCAGCATCCGAGCTGTGGTTTCACCAACACCACGAATACCCAGTGCATAGATGAATGCTGCCAGTGTGGTTTTCTTACTGTTCTCAATAGAGTCAATTAAATTCTGGACAGATTTTTCGCCCATTTTTTCAATCTGCAATAACTGCTCACGATGCTCATGCAAGTGATAAATATCAGCCACATCTTTCAGCAAATTTAAGTGTAACAGCGACTCCACCCAGCGATCACCCAGACCTTCAATATCCATGGCCTTACGTGATACAAAGTGGCGGATGGTTTCGATACGCTGTGCCGCACAGTACAGCTCCCCTGAACAACGTGCCAGGGCCTCGCCTTCCGGCATCACCACCGGTGAACTGCACACCGGACAGGTGGCAGGCAGATGCACTTCGACAGCATCGACCGGACGAAATTCCGGCCAGACCTTTTCCACTTTAGGAATCACGTCACCACTACGATAGACACTGACAGTGTCACCGATGCGTACATCCAGACGATGAATTTCACCAATATTGTGTAAGGTTACATTGGAAACCGTGACACCACCGACAGCCACTGGATTCAGACGCGCGACAGGCGTTAAGGTTCCGGTACGGCCCACCTGCCAGTCAATGTTTTCTACCGTGGTTAAGGCCGCTACCGCCGGGAATTTATAGGCGGTGGCCCAGCGTGGTTCACGGCTCAGGAAACCGAGCTGTTTCTGCTGCTTCAGGTTATTCACCTTAATTACCATCCCATCAATTTCGACACTCAGATTGGCACGCTCGCTAATCATCTGCTCATAAAAAGCCTGTACATCTTCAATGCTGTTACAGACCATATGACGTTCACCGACCGCAAAACCAAACTGCTGTAGCCATTGCAGGCTTTCCGACATACTGCTCAGCGTATGATGTGGCTCACATTGGGCAATACCATAGGCATAAAAGGCTAAAGGACGTGATGCTGCAATCTTGGGATCCAACTGACGTAAACTGCCCGCCGCAGCATTGCGTGGATTGGCAAAGGTCTTTTCACCTTTGGCCAGATTCGCGGCATTGAGTTTTTCAAACCCCGATTTCGGCATGAGCACTTCGCCGCGCACTTCTAACAGCTCGGGTATTACTCCATCTACAGGCACCAAGAATTTAGGCAGGTTGCGAATGGTTTTGACGTTCTGGGTAATATCTTCCCCTGTTTCCCCATCACCACGCGTCACACCACGCACCAATACGCCATGGTCATACCATAAGGAAATGGCCAGACCGTCAAATTTCAGCTCAACATCATATTCAATTTTTTGATTGGGCAGGCGCTCTTCAATACGGCGCGCAAAGGCAAACAGATCTTCTTGATTAAATACATTTCCCAGTGACAGCATCGGCACTGCATGGGTAATGGTGACAAATTTGGATAGCGGCTGCCCCCCTACTTGATCTGTGGGGGTATCTGGCTGTCTTAAGTGTGGAAATTGTTGTTCCAGTGCTTTGAGCTGATGAAAAAGCTGGTCATATTCACTGTCTTCAATCGTCGGCTGATCCATGACATAGTAAGCATGATTATGCTGGGCAAGCAATTGAATCAGCTGGCGCATTTGCGCAATGACAGTGGTTTCCGGGGTCATAATTTCACCATAAAAAAGGGCGGAAAACCCGCCCTGTATATTTTTCAGTTTTGGCTATTATAAAAAATCGCAATGTCCAGTTTCAATATCAAAACTTAGACCTCTGCAGATTGTCCTGCACGGTAATCAATGGCTTGATGGCGCCAGAATTCACGCAGTTGCGGGGTAAGTTCCTGCTGGTTCTGGTCATAAACAATACCGTCAACTTCACGGGCAATCAGACGCGAAATACTGTCCATGGTGTCAAAGGCATTTTGTACGTCGTTATGCGGCAAAGCGAGGAAGAATGCCAGACCTTTCACCTCTTCAGTCGATAAAGTTTCCAGATCAAAACCTTCCATGCCTGTATCGGTAATCTGTAGAACCGAGAACAGCAGCTTGGTATCATCTTCGCTATAACGGTGGAAACAGGCCAGCTCACCATAACGCAGGCCATATTTTAACAATACCTTTAAGGTTTTATCACCCGACAGGACCCGACCTTGCGGGAAGACGCTCAGGGAAATAATACTTTCTGCATTTGCCAAGGTACATTCTTCATCAACCACTTTCTGTTCATGTAAATGTGCATCCAGAATACTGCTTTCATCATTGAAATCAGAAATTTCCGCTTTTTCAATCTGCGCATTGAGGCTGAAATCAGCGGCTTTATTTTCATCCACGCTTTCTACGGCGTCAGCTTCAGCAGCTGCAGAAGTTACTACTGTGGATCCTTTTGCTTCAGTCGTTTCAACAACGGCATCTGCCTGAGTGTCTGCTGCTGTTTTTTCCGTTTCAGCTGGCTCAAGATCAGTCACTGCTGGCGTATCCAGCGGACTTGCTGTGTTTATCGTCACCGGTGCTGTTTCTGCCAGTGTAGGTGCTACTTTAGCCGTTTCTGTTTGCTCAGCAGCATGAGTTTCAAGCACGGCTGTATTTAAGCTCGGTTCTACACGTTCAGTCTCTGGCTCCTGCTTGGCCAGCTGGCCACGTACATGACGTGGAATGACCGGGGTCTGGCTGTCCGGGTCAATATGCAGTTCTGAATCTAATGAAGGGACTGCACCTGCTGGTTTCTTCATGATCATTCGAATGCCCAGGAGCATAATCACAACTGCGACAACAATCCCGATAATAGTAGTGATTTCCATTTATTATGCCTCCGCAGTTAAGCCGTATTCTTCTGCCTGTTCCAAGTTCACTGTAACCAATTTAGAGGTGCCCGCTTCAGGCATGGTCACACCCAAGAGATCTGTTGCCATCATCATTGCAAGTTTATTATGGGTGATATAAATAAATTGCACTTGTTCTGAAAGCTCTTTGACCAAATTACAAAAACGTCCCACGTTTGCATCATCCAGTGGTGCATCGACTTCATCGAGCACACAAAATGGCGCAGGATTGAGACGGAAAATCGCAAACACCAGCGCCAGTGCGGTTAATGCTTTTTCACCACCCGATAATAAAGCCAATGAACTGTTACGTTTACCTGGTGGCCGCGCCATCAGTTTTACACCTGATTGCCATCCATCTTCAAGACTTAAACTGGCTTCACCACCATTAAATACTTTCGGAAACAGGTTTTGCAGCTCGGCATTGACCTGATCAAAGGTATGCATAAACAGTTTGCGGGTTTCCTGATCAATACTCTTCATGGCTGCCTGTAACTGTTCAACGGTTTTTTCCAGGTCTTCAATCTGATGGCTGAGTTCATTATAGCGCGCTGCAACTTCCTCATATTCTTCAGAGGCAGCCAGATTTACTGCGCCCAGCTTATCGAACTGGCCTTGGGCTTTTTCTAGCTTGGCCTGATGGACTTTAAGCTCAATTTTCAGACCCAGAATCATGTCGGTATTGAGTGCTTTGAGCTGTTCTGAATAGTGTTGTAAGTCAGATTTAGCTGCTTGCCAAGACAAGCGTTTCAGTTCCAATTCGTTACGCAACTTTTCATCCTGCTGCTGGAACTGATGGCGTTGCTCGGTCAGCTGTTGCTGCTTGCTTTGCACCTGATTCAGCTCGACCTGCCATTCCGACCAGGTCTTCTGTAATTTTGCAGTCAATTCTGCCTGCTGCTGATACTGGCTTTCTAGATCTGGCAATTCCAGTTGTACCGGATCAATAAATTTCTTGGCCTGTTCAATCTGGTTAATGATTTGTTGATATTGCTCTTTCAGGAAGATCTGATCTTTTTCCAGTAACTCGACCTGCTGTTTGGACTGCACCGCTTGACGGCGGGACAGTTCTAATTCCTGCTGGGCCTGTTGGCTCTGCTGCTGCGAATCTTCCAGTTGTGCAGTCAGCTCATCCAGCTGGAACTGCAAGGTCTTATAGTTCGGTAAAGCCTGTTCCAGTTTCAGATTCAAGGCATGCAGATCGATTTCTAGATCATCTTTCTGCATCGCGTCTTCTTCCAGCTGTTCGTCCAATTGCTGCAGCTGATTCTGCAATTGTTGTTTCTGAACGCTGAATGCCTGTGCCGCACTTTGGACTTTGGCAATGCTTAAGTCCAGCTGCTGCACCTGTTGTTGTGCCTGTCGCTGCTGGCTGCTGATCTGCTGTAGCTGAGTCTGGAGCGCTGTGAGCTGCTGTTTTGATGCAGCCACCTGCTGTTCAACTTGTTGCGATTGTTCTTCGAGCTCAGATAGCTGCGCTTCAATTTCATCCAGACGAATCCGGTGGCTTAATGCGCCTTGTCCAGCTTGGCTCGCTTCATCAAATTCCAGTCCGATCACCCAGTCTGAACCCACGTGATAAGCATCTAAACTTAGAATGGATTGTCCCGGCTGTAACTGACTTTGCAGCGCTAAGGCCTGCTGCAAGGTGTCCACCACAGCAACCTGCTGCCATACAGAAGATTGCGGTGCTTCGATCCAGTCAGCTAAACATTGCGTATTTTCTAACTGAATTTTGGTAGTGGCGTGTTGAGCTTTCAGCTGGCGTGGCGTGTTTTCCAGGAAATTGTCTGTATCCGATAACACCTGGGCAGATAGCCATTTCGCCAGGAATTTTTCAATCAGGTTGGCATAAGCTTTACCCTGATCATTTAGTTTCAGCACCTGCATCAGCTGCACAGCATCGGCGTTGGCAGCCGGGTTAGCTTTAGCGAGAAGCTGAGACAAGTTTTTCTTTTCCGCATTCAGCACCTGCAGTTCGGACTTTAGCTGCATTTGCTGTTGCTGCTGTTTAGCATGCGCCTGCTGGACCTGTTCCAGCTGCTGGCTGAGTTCATTAGCTTGCCTTTCTAAACCAGCAAGCAGCTGTTCAGCATGGGCTTTGTCCTGCTGATCCTGTTCCAGTTCATTCTGCTGGGCCTGATTCTGGATCTGCATTGCCTGTTGTTGCAGAGTGTCTTTTTGCTGTTCGATGCGGGTAATATTTTTCGCCAGCTGTTCACTTTGTGCCAGCATTTGCATCTTGCGTTGCTGTTGCTGCTCGACCTGGGTTTTCACCTGAGTGAACTGTGTTGCTACAGCAGCCTGTTGGGCTTTGAGTTCCTGTAAACCTTGCTGCTGGCCCTGACTGAGACCTTCCTGTTGTTGTAATTGGCCGGTCTGGTCTTCCAGTTGTTCCTGCACGGTATCCAGTTGCAGTTCAATCAGTTGCAGACATTCTTTGGTCTGAGATTTTTGTTGTTCTAGCTGTACCAGACTACTTGAGTTCTGCTCCAGCAGAGACTGTTTCTGCTTCAGGTTCATTTCCAGCTCAGCCAGCTTTTTTTCGGCCTGCTGCCATTCATTTTGCAAAGGCGTAGACTGCTGAATCAGGCGTTGGAACAGTTCACTGGTCGTACCGAGATCATGTTCAACCGTCGTTAGTTCGGATCGTACCCGTTTAAAGCTGTCGCCGAGGGTGTTCATCTCAAGCGTATATTCTTCCTGTAATCGCTGGCTTTGCTCACATTGAAATGACAGGATTTCAACTTTCAGGGTCCGGATCTGTCCTTCCAATTCCTTGTATTGAATTGCGCTTTCGGACTGGCGTTTTAAGGTTTTGAGCTGGGACTTGAGTTCAGACGCAATATCTTCCAGACGGGATAAATTCTGGGTGGTGTGTTCCAGATGCTGCATGGTTTCACGACGGCGGGCCTGATAACGTGAGACACCCGCGGCTTCTTCGATATAAACCCGCATTTCTTCTGGCTTGGCATCAACCAGACGGTTAATCATACCCTGCTCGATGATAGCGTAGGAACGTGGTCCCAGACCGGTACCTAAGAAAATATCGGTAATGTCGCGACGGCGGCATTTGGTGCCATTTAAAAAGTATTCAGACTTGCCCTCACG
>CANQWW010000149.1 GCA_947627655.1 uncultured Acinetobacter sp.
CTCAAAATATATTTTGAGTTCTCATTTGGGTCTTTCCAAAGTAGGGTTTTGCCTACACAAAGCCATTTAAACTTTTCAACTAAATATGAGGCTGTGTCATATTTAACTATAAATATGAATAAATTTCATATAGTTAAAACAACTTTTTATTGCCTCATACACGTCTAGTTAAAATTGTGGAACAGCAGTGGCCATACGGGTGGCTCTAGACAGGATCAATAGGCAAGTTTAAACCGGGCATGGCAGCGTTTCGTCCTCTTCACTTAACTGTTTCGCTTGAATGAGCGCTTGAGTTTTCTTGGGCGAAACTTTTTTGTAGCCCATTGCATCATAACTGTTCAGGATGGCACTGACTTCATAGTCTCTCATCTGAATACCTTCAGAACTCATAAATAGGGCAATCACTTTATGGTCGATATTGGCCTGATCTAGTGTCTGCATGGTTTTAATATTTTCAATACGTACGATATGTTCTTTTAGGTACATGGCTCACCTCATTTTTTATTGTAGATATTGTTGTGTAATCTGCACACACTAAATAAAGCAAGAAGTATGCACAAAACAAACTCTCTAGGGAAAATAGGTCTCAATACGGATTTTATAATTTTTAACTATATAATTTATAAGATATTAAATTAATTTATTTAATCGTGACGAGAGTCAAAAATATAGAGGTGGGCAGCCATTTTCTTAGCCAATTGTGGTTTTAGATACAGCCTGGTGCATGAAAATGTACAGAGGTTTAAATATATGCACACAAGTGATGAGCTAACTTATGATTCATTGCTTGCTTTATAGATTCAGCTGGATGCCAAATAAGATCGGTATACTCCGTTGTGGGCTGCTATATGACAGTGATAGGGCATTTTGCCTGAATATTGTGCAGCGTGAACAGAAGCTATAGAAGAAACAGATAAACAGGTGAGCAATAATTTTTTTCATATTTATTTTAGTAGGATCGGTAGGCGGTATAATTTTTTATTGTTTAAATATAAGTCAATTACTTTTTGTTTTTAAGTACTTGGATTGAAAAAACTCCAATTTAGTCCCATATATAAAAACATAATGAAATGCACAGACAGGCAGAATAAGTTGTCGTATGATCGATATGATGAACATTTTTGCTTTATCCGCTGTGTAAAAGATCAGGACATTCATATGAATATTGCGGCAAACCCGGTGATCGAAGCAGATCAAACCATTTATTTAAAAGACTATCAAAAACCAGCCTATACAGTAGATTCTATCGATCTCAATATTCAGGTCTATACCGATCATACCCTGGTAAGTTCAACGCTGGTGATGCAGCGCCAGTCTGAGGGTGATCTGGTCCTGTTAGGCCGTGATCTAGAATTACAATCGATTGCATTAAATGGTAAGCCACTTTCTGAAAGTGGGTACACAGTTGATGCAGAACAACTGGTCATTGCCAATGCGCCGGCGCATGCCACTGTTCAGACGGTGGTGCGTATTCATCCTGAGTCGAATACCCAGTTAGAAGGTTTATATCAGGCCAGTTCAGATTTGTTCGTTACCCAGAACGAACCGGAAGGTTTCCGTAAAATTACCTTCTATCCAGACCGTCCAGATGTATTGTCCGTCTTTACCACCCGGGTTGAAGCAGATAAAAAATTCCCGGTCTTATTGGCAAATGGTAACCTGATTGAAACGGGTGCAGTGGATGCAGACCGTCACTATGCCATCTGGCAAGACCCGACTAAAAAGCCGAGTTATCTGTTTGCCTGTGTGATTGGCGATCTGGCCGTGATGAAAGACCGCTATACCACCTCTGAAGGTCGTGATGTAGCACTGGAAATCTATGCAGAAGAAAAAGACATTCCAAAATGCAAAATTGCCATGGAAGCGCTTAAACATTCCATGCGTTGGGATGAAGAGCACTATGGCCGTCCTTATGACCTAGATAATTATATGATTGTGGCAACCAGTGCATTTAATATGGGTGCCATGGAAAATAAAGGTCTGAATATCTTTAATACCTCATGCGTACTGGCCGATGAAGAATATACGACCGATGCTGCAATTATGCGTGTGCAGTCGGTGATTGCGCATGAATATTTCCATAACTGGACGGGTAACCGCATTACTTGCCGTGACTGGTTCCAGCTCTGTCTGAAAGAAGGCCTGACGGTTTACCGTGACCAGTCTTTCTCTGAAGATTTACAATCGGCTGCGGTACAGCGAATTGATGATGTTGCTGTGCTCAAAGCCCATCAGTTCCCGGAAGATTCAGGTCCACTGTCACATCCGCCACGTCCAGACCACTTTGTAGAAATCAATAACTTCTACACCGCGACGGTCTATGAAAAAGGTGCGGAAATTAACCGTATGATGGCGACTCTTTTAGGCAAAGAAAAATTCCGCCAAGGTACCGATGAATATTTCCGCCGTCATGATGGTCAGGCAGTCACGGTAGAAGACTGGGTGACGGCTTTGAGTGTGGGTTCCGGTGTAGAACTGTCCAAATTCCTAACCTGGTATAATCAGCCAGGTACCCCAAAACTAGAAGTCCAAGCCGAGTTTGATGCCGCTGCTGGAACTTATCGGTTGCACTTCAAGCAAAGTTTGAAAACACATCCGAAATATCCAGAGCTTAAGCCTGTTCCAATTCCGGTCGCACTGGCTCTTTTTGATGCCGAAACAGGTGAGCAGTTAGTCCTCAATTCTGACAGCCTATTTGAAAATGGCGTGAAAGATGGGGTTTATCTGTTTGATCAGGAGCAAGCAAGCATTGAGTTTAGCGATCTGACGGCAAAGCCTGTAGTATCGTTATTGCGTAATTTCTCTGCACCGGTCAATCTGGAATTTGATTATACCGACAAAGAGCTGGCCTTCCTGCTGCAATATGAAACCAATGGCTTTAACCAGTGGCAAGCGACTCAAACGCTGTTAGAACGTATTCTGCTGGATAATCAGCCTGCTGATATCTATATTCAGGCGATGTTGAACACCTTGCCGGAGATGATCCAGAAAGATCCGCTGCTGGCTTCGCGTCTGTTTGATGTTTCAAGCGAAGGTTATTTGGGCAGCCGAATTGATGTGGATTACCAGCCAAACAAGATTCAGGAAAAACGTTTTGCCTTACTGAATAAATTGGCATATGCATTTGGCGATACTGTGAAAGAAACTTATCTGTCACTTGATCCAGACTTGCAGTCTGATTTTTCTCAGGCGATGGGTACCCGTGCGCTGAAGAACATCATGTTAATGATGATGGCGCGTCAGGGCGATGAAGCTGCATTTGAACTGGCACAACAGCAATATACCAGCACTGGCAATATGTCGGAACGTTTGGGTGCCTTACGTGTACTGGTCTGGAACGATGCGCCTCAAGCCAAAGCGACACTGGAAGACTTCTATACGCGTTTTAAAGATGAAGCTTTATCATTAGATCAGTGGTTTATGGTTCAGGCTGCACATCCGGAGGCCACTGCTGCAACGATTAAAGCGCTGACTGAACATCCAGATTATGATCTGAAAGTGCCAAACCGTATCCGTGCCGTCAGTGGCGGGCTTAATGCCAATCCGGTGAATACCTGGAGCTTTGGTGTGCAGCATTATATTCACTTGGCGAAATATCTGGATCAGAAGAACCCGATTGTGGGTTCGCGTCTGTTACAGGTTTTATCACGCTGGTATACGCTGGCAGAGCCACAGCGTAGTGAAGTGAAAGCGCAGCTGGAAGCCTTGAAACCTTTAGTGAAATCGAAAAACGTCTGTGAAACCTTGAATAGTATGTTAAGCGTATAATTCATTGTGTAGCAAAAAGCCGGATTTCATATCCGGCTTTTTGCTATAAGTTTAGCTCTATTTATTCAGTCTGTTATGAAATAAAAAATATATGAGATTTGTATGTAATAGAGCGTCTACATCATGGGATGCATGTGTTAACTATAGAAGCAACTCATTTATGGTCATCAGAATGCGCTGATGAATTTGGGCAAATGAAATGTTACTGAAGGTTGAAGACGGATTTTATTTAAATACCCAGCAGATTATTGCGGTCCGTGTAAATAAAGATACTGTCCGAGGTGTGTTTGAAGTGTTGCTGGAATATACCCCAAATGCTGTACAAAAGACCGGGCAATATAGCAAGGAATTCAGTTCCCAGACAGAAGCGGAAGTATTCCTCAATCAGTTGAATCAAATGATTCGTTAAAATAAAAAACCTGTCTTTTGACAGGTTTTTTAATCAGACCATTTTTATAAAGCCAGCTTTATTCTTTGACAATGAGCACCGGAATTTCCGAGGCTCCCAGTACATTCTGAGCTACACTGCCTAAAAACAGCTTTTGTAAGCCTTTACGGCCATGTGAGCCCATCACGATTAAATCGATCGGCAGTTCCTGACTGGCTTGTACAATTCCCTCAGATGGTGACAAGCCATGCAAGATGCGGATATCCAGAGCTACGCCTTCACGCTCAAAGCTATGTTTGAGGTCATTGAGCCGATCCAAGGCATTTTGTTCGGCTTTCATAAAATAATCGGTCACTGCCGGTGCAACTTTATAGAAATCGACACCAGAAAAAGGATCTACCGCAATAACACTGATCAAAGTGACTTTACTGCCAAAAACCTTGGCGATGTCCCGGGCATGTTCTGCAGCGGCATAGGAAATAGGAGATTCATCGAGTGCAGCCAGGATGTGTTTGTAATGGGTCATAATATTTCCTGAAATAAAGTCTGCATGACTACAGATCACTGTGCAGTATTGCATCGACTAACACAGCGTGATCTGAATGAGATGAGAATAGGCACATTCAAATAATATGCATATCCGGACTTATTTTTTGACAATGAGAACCGGGATTTGTGAGGCGCCCAATACATCCTGCGCAAAGCTGCCCAAAATGATTTTCTGGAAACCTTTACGGCCATGTGAACCCATCACGATAAGATCGGCACTCACTTCTGCTGCTTTTTGTGCCACATGCTCGGCATTGACCAGACCAGTCACAATGTGTGATTCAGCTGTAACTCCTTCTTGCTCTGCAAGGGTCAGCGCTTGCTTGAGGGCTTTTTTGGCATTGGTATGTGCTTCGACAAAATATTCCTTCATGATTGCAGAGCTATAATAGAAATCTGCTTCAGTAAAAGGGTTTTCCGCAATTAGACTAATCAAGGAGAGTTTGCTGCCGAATGCTTTGGCAATTTTTGCAGCATGACGTACTGCGGAGAAAGAAATTTCTGAACCGTCTACCGGAACTAAAATATGTTGGTAAGCCATTTTATTTATACTCCAAGGTGGTTATTGTGTTGCTTTAAACTATTGATAGCACAGTGATGGTGGGGGTTCAATTGCAAATTACTAAAAAATTTGAAAATTCATTTAATTACAGGGGAATTTTACAAAAAAATGTAAACTGATTGGCGTAAAAAATAGACTAAAATACCTGGTTTTTAAGTGTTATTGCATGACTTTATTGGTCATGTTCTGACATAGAATAAAGCTCTTGATGATTATTTATAAAACTGTTTCAAGATGCTGAAATATACGGTAAATATGCTCAAGGCAGCGAGGTTCATTGGCTTGCTTAGTTTAGTCTTACTCACTGGCTTGCCAAAGCACAGTCCAGCATAGCAAAATTATTGCTGCTGCATTTAATCTCACTACTGCTGTTTAGCCAAAGAAAGCCAGCAAATCTTTAGGCAGGCGCTAGACTTTCTTCGGGCTGGGTCACAGTCGACTCTAGCTAAAATGGAGTTTTCAGACAGCGCGGCGCCAAGTGAAAAATAGGTGGACCAGCAAGCCAAATACTAAGCCCCAGAAGGCTGAGCCGACGCCTAAAAACTGCACACCAGAAGCGCTAAATAAAAACGTCAGTAGAGCAGCTTCACGTTCATTGACCTGTGCAAACGCCAGGGTGATGTTATGACTGATAGTGCCTAATAGGGCAATACCGGCCAGCGCCGTAATAAAGACCTCGGGAAAAGCCAGTAAAAGGTTGGTGAGTGTCGCTGCAAACAGGCCCATCAAAATATAGAAGAAGCCACAACTGATTCCGGCAATATAACGCTTGCTCGGATTGGGATGAGCCTGATCATCCAGACAGATGGCAGCACTAATAGCGGCAATATTTACTGCGAAACAGCCGAACGGGGCCAAGAGGGTTTGCGCTGTTCCTGTCCA
>CANQWW010000150.1 GCA_947627655.1 uncultured Acinetobacter sp.
GAACCTGCGCCCGGTACGCGAAGGGCAACGATACGGCCTTAGGATCTTTTGCAGGACCTGCGAATACTTTGAACTCAACGTCTTGCATTAAGTCTGCAACGTCAACCAGTTTCAAAGGAATACGTAGGTCAGGCTTGTCAGATGCATAGTCACGCATGGCATCTGCATAAGTCATGCGTGGGAATTTTTCGAATTGAACGTCTAGAAGTTCTTTGAACATCTTAACAGTCAATGTTTCCATCAAATCCATGATGTCATCGTCACTCATGAACGATGTTTCAACGTCGATTTGTGTGAATTCAGGCTGACGGTCAGCACGTAAGTCTTCATCACGGAAACATTTCGCGATTTGGTAGTAACGATCAATACCACCCACCATCAACAACTGTTTGAACAGCTGTGGAGATTGTGGAAGTGCGTAGAAGCTACCGTTAGAGACACGGCTTGGTACTAAATAGTCACGTGCACCTTCAGGTGTTGCACGGGTCAAAATCGGTGTTTCAACGTCCAGAAAACCATTGTCTTCGAAGTAGTTACGAATCAGGTTAGTCAACTTAGAGCGGAAACGTAGGCGATCTAACATTTCTGGACGACGGATGTCCAGGAAGCGGTATTTTAAACGTACTTCTTCAGAAATATTGGTATTTTCGTCATTCAATGGGAATGGCGGAGTATCAGAAGACGCAAGAACTTCGATTTCCTTACCAAGAACTTCAATTTGACCGCTAGTGATATTCGCGTTTTCAGTACCAGCATAACGACGACGTACACGGCCTGTAATTTTTAATACAAATTCTGAGCGTGATTTGTCCGCAGTTGCGAATGCTTCTGGAGTATCTGGGTCAATAACCACTTGCACGAGGCCATCACGGTCACGCATGTCAAGGAAAATCACACCACCGTGGTCACGACGACGGTGTACCCAACCGCAGAGGGTTACGGTCTGGTCAATTTGAGCTTCGGTTAAAGAACCGCAGTAATGAGTTCGCATCATAGCGTAAAAAATCCAACTATATGGGTTAGGGAAGCGTATACGTAAACAGCGTACCGCCTTTGAAACAGGGATTATGCCTCTTTGGGCATATTGTCACAAGAACTTGCGTGAAAAACAGTGCGATTTGGCGGCTAAAGTCCTGCCGGTAAAAGATTTAACCAAGTCTTTGTTGCCGGTCCAGAAAGAGGAACAGCACACAGCCCAAGCTAAAGACAAGCAATGCCCACTGGCTAAACTCATTGATGGAACGTCCCGTAAAATAGTACAGATCGGACTGCCAGACTTCAGAAGGAATATAGCGTGCATAATCCCAGACCGAGATCATTCCCATCAGGCCAGATAAGCCAAACAATATCCAGGCAAAAATCTTGATTTTCCAGGCGACGGGGCGGTATTGATCATAGCGTCGATAATACTGCCAGCCCATCCAGATGAGAACAGGAAGCGTCAATGCAGAAGTTGCTATTTGTAAAATACGGTGCAGGGGATAGCTTTGACCTAATAGGTGCACGGACTGGGCTAAAAAATCATGGAAGGCAAAAGTACGAAAATCAACATGGGTCAGTCCATCCCAGATTAAATGGGTGGCATTACCCAGCATCAGCGCGATGCAGAGCGCGATAGCAAATTTAACGCCATCTATCACATTCTGAATATTCAACTGATGCTGAATGCCCATAAAACGGTAAAGTACTGGACGGTAAAGCACATACCAGAGCAAACAGAAGCTCAGGCCCATCCATAAATTGGGTTGAATCAGTGAGGACCATAAATGTGAAGTATGGGAAGAAGAAGTTGTGAATAAGCGATACAGGTCTGGCACCATGCAGCCAATTGCTAAAGCAGCGACAGGTAGGCGTTCACCACTTAACTTGGCAAGCGGAACGGCAAGTACGGCGTGAGACAGGGTGAAAGCCATATAAACGGAAAAATTCTGTTAGATCGGAAGTGCAGTAGCATAACAATAAAAAAAGTGATGGAAAGTATAGCTTTTGCATAACATCGGGGATTACAAAGCAAATGAAATGTTATATTATAACATTTTTAATATGAGTCAGTTTGGACTACGGCTATGTCATTTCATAAGAACTTAATAACACTCTCAATTTTTGCAGTAGTGACACCTGCTGCCTTGGCACAACAAGAACAATCTTCGGTGCCTGTTCATAGCTTAGAAACGATTCAGATCCAGGCACATCCATTGGCACAAAGCGCTGCTGATTTTGCGGTTGCAGATCAGGTGGTTGACCAGAAGGCGCTGGCAGCAGGAGCCACCACCATTGGTGATGCTTTGGCAGGTGAGCTGGGTATCTATTCAAACCAGTATGGTACAGGTGCCAGCCGCCCGGTGATTCGCGGACAAGATGGGCCGCGCGTCAAGGTATTGCAACATGCTTCTGAAACTGCAGATGTTTCTACGCTCTCCCCGGACCATGCCGTAACTGTCGATCCGATATTGGCAAAACAGGTAGAAGTGATCCGTGGTCCGTCGACCTTGCTGTATGGTGCAGGCACAGTGGGTGGCTTGATTAATGTCACTGATCAAAAGATTCCGACACAGATGCCTGACGATGGCCTGGAAGGAACAGTTGGTCTGCGTTATAACTCGGGTAGTGATGAGAGGCTGGCAAGTGCAGGTGTGACAGCAGGTGTTGGTGAAAACTTTGCAGTACGTGTAGAGGGGACAAAGCGTAAAGCGAATGACTATATTGCACCTGATTATGTAGTAGAAGAACCTCATGGAGATCATTCACACTTTCACAAAGAACGTCGTGTAGACAATACCTTCTCTGAAGGTGAAAGCATTAATATTGGCGGTTCATGGATTTATGATCGTGGTTTTGTGGGGCTATCTTATAGCAACCGTCAGGATCAGTATGGCTTACCAGGGCATAGTCATGAATATCATGATTGTCATCCTCACGAAAATAGTATCCATTGTGGTGGACATGGAGCACCAGCGTCAGAGTTTCCTGAAGAAGAACACGCACATGGTGGTCCATGGGTAGACTTGAAATCTGAGCGCTATGAAGTACGAACTGAACTGGAACAGCCTTTTGCCGGTTTTGAAAAGTTACGTGCTCATGCCAGCTTTACCGATTATGAACATGATGAACTGGAAGAAAATGAGGTCATCAGCAACTTCAAAAGCAAGGGTTATGACGGCCGGTTAGAACTGGTGCATGTTCCAGTGGCTGGCTGGGAAGGGGTGATTGGCACTCAGTATAGCCAGCAGCAAATTGATCTGGCGGGTGGAGTTGAAGAGCATGAGGATCACTCGCATAGCAGTGTGCTGATGGCAGATACCAAAACCCAGAAAATCAGTCTCTTTGGTCTGGAGCATAAGCAGTTTGGTGATGTGCACGTCGAACTCGGTGCACGGGTTGAGCATCAAAAAATCGATGTAGATTCTGCACAGAAGGACTATTCCGATACCGGTGTATCAGCTTCAGCTGCAGCCAACTGGGAATTTGCACCCAACTATAAGTTGTCCTTGGTCGGCTCACATCAGCAACGTTTACCTCTGGCACAAGAGCTCTATGCAGATGGGATTCACTTTGCCACCAATACGTATGAACGCGGTAATCAGGATCTGGATGTCGAAAAATCGAATAATCTTGAGCTAGGCTTGCATTATGAAGGCGAACAGCTGGATTATCATGCACATGTCTATCATAACTGGTTCGACAATTATATTTATGGCAGGACCACAGACCGTGAAGGTGATTTCCGTTTAATTGACTATACCCAGGACCAGGCTAAGTTCTATGGTATAGAAGCGCAAGCTGGCTACCAAGTAAATGAGATGTATAAGCTCAGTGTATTTGGCGATTATGTTCGCGGCAAGATTGACGGGGAAAATGCACCACGTGTACCAGCGGGTCGTTTGGGAACCAAGGTCGAAGCAGATTTTGCTGATGGCTGGTCTGGTCTGGCAGAGTATTATCATGTTTTTAAACAGGATAAAACAGCCAGTTACCGCACGGCTGCAGGTGAGCGAGTCAGCTACGAAGATGCCACTCAAGGCTATAACATGGTGAATCTTGGCCTCAGCTATAGCAATACCCTTGCCGATAACAATGCTTATCGTGTCTATGTCAAAGCCAATAACCTGTTAGATGACCAAGTGTATTCGCATACTTCATTTCTCTCAAATATTCCGCAAATCGGACGTAACTTTAGCATTGGTGTGGAATACGATTTCTAAGGACATTGACGCAGTAGAGGGCTGCATCTGAGTCGAAATACTGAAAATGACTTGAAAAATCATCAGATAAAACCTAGCCTGATTACATTGGGTTAGGTTTTTTTATATGCGTATCTTTCAGCGAATTCACAATAAACTAAATTGGTCTGGACGCCGTTATATGGCAGTTATCCTCATAATACTCGTGATTGGCTATCTAGGCTCAGCCCTATTTCACAGCTTTAAGCCCTTACCTGAAGGTCTGAATTACACGGGGCAATTGCGTCATGCCGAAGTGAAGTTCCTGGCGGATCAGACCTATATAGATGCTCAAGGTAAGCAACAGCTCGATCACCAAATATTTAAAGAAATGCTGGGCATGATCGAGGAAGCAAAAAGCCTGATCGTGCTGGACATGTTTCTGTTCAATGCTGAAGTGGGGGAGTTAAAACAGCAACATCAGGCCTTGACCAAACAGCTGAGCGATGCCCTGATCAATAAGCGGATTTTAAATCCACAGCTTGAAGTCAAGTTGATTACCGATCCGATCAACTCGGTCTATGGTGGCATTTCGCCAGACCACTATCGTGAATTGCGTCGACATGGCATTGACGTCATCGAAACGGATTTGACGCCTTTACGTGCCTCTAATCCGATGTGGTCAGGCTTCTGGTATCTCTGCTGTCAGAATGTTGGAAATAACCCGGAAAAAGGCTGGCTACCAAATCCTTTTGGTGCTGAAAAAATTACTCTACGCAGCTATTTTGATCTGTTTAATTTCAAGGCTAATCATCGCAAGACCCTGGTGGTGGATACTGATGAAGGCTGGAAAGCCTTGGTGACTTCCATGAATCCACATGATGGCAGCTCACGTCATTCTAATGTGGCGCTGGTGGTGAAAGGCAAAACTGCCCTGGATATTCTGCAGACAGAGCAGATCGTGGGCATGATGTCGGGTGCCAATATGCCTGCGGTGATTGCCGGTGAATTTGAAGCAGAAAAAACTGAACCACAGGTGCAGGTACTGACAGAAAAAGCCATTTATGATGCTACGCTGAACCTGATTCATACGGCTAAAGCCGGGGAGCAAATTGATCTGGCTATTTTCTATTTATCAGAGCGTCAGATCATTAAAGCCCTGATTGCCGCCCATGAGCGTCAGGTCAAAATCCGTGTATTACTCGATCCGAATAAGGATGCCTTTGGCCGGGAAAAAAATGGCGTACCCAACCGCCAGGTAGCGCATGAGTTGCATCAGGCCGGCATCAATGTGCGCTGGTGTAATACGCAGGGTGAGCAATGTCATAGCAAGATCATCATAAAACATAATGCCCAACAGGCAGAAATGATTTTAGGCTCAGCCAATTTTACCGCACGCAATCTGAAAAACTATAATCTGGAAACTGATTTACGGGTAGTGGGCTTAGTACAGGCGCCGGTCTTTATGGATGCACAGCGCTATTTTGAAGCAGCCTGGTCAAATCTGGAAGGTCGTCAAATGAGTCTGGACTATCCGGCCTATGCCGATGATTCACGCTGGAAATATGGTTTATACCGCTTTATGGAGTGGAGCGGCTGGTCAACTTTCTAAGCGGGTGGGCGAATAAAAAAGGAAGCACTTATGCCACTGCTGTCCCATAGTTTGCTTTAAATAAAAAAACCTGAGTCCTAACAGTTAAAATATGAGTGCAAACAAACAC